>CAZOUJ010000142.1:263-1718 GCA_964582955.1 uncultured bacterium | reverse complement strand
GGAACTTGGAGATGATACAACCTCTGTAATCGAACAATCGACTGAACCTGACTTACAAGAAAATCAGCTTAGCGCGGACACAACCGCTGTAATTGATGAACCAGCAGAGCCTGATTCAACTCAAAATCAGATAATCGCTCATACCATCCTGGGCATCCTCCCCTGGAGTCGCCTGAGTACAGCGAGATAGAAATGTTGAGGGTGGCCAACTATATTCAAAAGGAGGCCGAAACCACGGGAAAGTTCAGTACAGTCACCACTCTCTTTGCACCTGATATTCTCGATACGTTGAAAGAACTAGGAGAAGGGTGTGCTGATCTTGACTGTGCCTACGATGTGGCCGACAGTGCCGGTGTGGACCAGATCATTGTCATTGATCTAAGCAGGATAAAAAAAACTGGCACAGACTCCACCGGTGCCACCACCCTCTCTGGCAACATGACCCTTTATCTCATAAGTTCTGAAACAGATGAACCTGAGGACAGTGTAGATAGCACCACCAAAAAGACGGCAAGGGATATTCCAATATTGGTAAAGAGGTGGGTATCGGATATTAGTAACAAGACTCGCCAGATTCTAAGCGGAGAGTCCAGGCCAACGGACAACCGGGTAAACCACTGGTACAGGGGAACGGCTACTGACGTTCCAGATGTTTTGAAAGTCATGGTCTGGGAGCTTATGGAAGAACAGACTCCTGAAGGATATTTTACAGATAGCATGCTTGCCCTGGCCCAGGGTGACATTGTTGGGAAAACCCTAACTTTTATTGCTGCAAACGGTGCCGTCCTGGCCATTGGTGGCTTGGTTCTAGTGGGAGGCGGTTATGCCATTGCTTCATCGGGTACGGCGGGCTCGGATAATAAAGGATTCAAGGATCCACCTAAATTGCCTGATGTGCCATAATAATAAATGTATAATTCAATAAAAAGCAGGTTCCTTCCAGTTTTTCTAGCCACACTCAGTGGGGTTGCCCTGGGCCAGATTACCGAAGTGGACTCCCTGGAGCATGATACCAAGGCGGGCCTTCACAATTCCCTAGTGAGGGTGAATGACGATACCTACGCATTGGCCTATAGAGGCGGCGGCAATGACGGCCATATAAAAACCTTTACCATCCCCGCTGATGGATCGAACATCATCGAAGTGGACCTCCTGGAGAATGAATCTCAGGGTACCCATTATAATGCGGACAATTCCCTGGTGAGGGTGGATGACAATACTATCGCCCTAGCCTATAGAGGCCACGGCAATGACGGCTATATAAAAACCTTTACCATCCCCACTGATGGGTCGAACATCAACGAAGTGTTCTCCCTGAATCATGATAACGATAGAGGCCTGCACAATTCCCTGGTGAGGGTGGATGACGATACCTACGCATTGGCCTATAGAGGCGGCGGCAATGACGGCCATAAAAAAACCTTTACCATCCCAACTGATAGATAGAACATCAAC
>CAZOUJ010000142.1:0-253 GCA_964582955.1 uncultured bacterium | reverse complement strand
TGTATATTTTTATTACCTTTTGATGGTGGTGTTCGATACCTACGCATTGGCCTATAGTTGTATAATATGCGCCTGCACTTCCGGCTTTATTAAAACCTTTACCATCCCCGCTGATGGGTTGAACATCACCCAAGTGTACTCCCTGCCGTTTAATAACCAAAATGATGGCTCACTGAACCATTCCCTTGTGAGGGTGGATTACGATACTTACGCATTGGCCTATAGAGGCACCGATAGTGACGGCTTTTTTAAA
>CAZOUJ010000141.1:3382-4587 GCA_964582955.1 uncultured bacterium | reverse complement strand
CTCATTTTAGCTATCTCAATATGGATTTTTTCACTCAATTCATTCCTGATGGATTTCCAATAACGGGAATCGTCACTGGTAATTTCAATCTTAAAAGTGAAGGTTCTTTTCCCCTTTATGAATTTGATATGACAATGGAAAATGGATTTTATGATAAAATTAGTTTGGGTAATGTATCTGTTGAAGGATTTTATAGAAACAACACGTTAATATTCGATTCTTTTTCTGCCACCAATCCTAGGGGAAATATTACAGGTTCAGCTTCTCTCCCTATGGAGCTAGATTATAATTCTGTTGATTTCGGTAATAAAGTGTTAAATAAACCAGTAGATATAACCCTTATCGGATCATTTAATCACATGGATTATTTAACTGAATATTTATCAATAACAGATTCTTTAAGAGGAACAGTGGAAATTGAATTATCTATTAATGGAGGATGGGAGAAATTGATAAGAAATGGAAAGCTATCATAGGAGGATTGTAGATTGTATACAAGTACTCTTGGTGACCCGATCACCAAAATAGACGGAAAGGGAACACTTAAGGAAAACATTCTTAATATTGATCAGTTACAATGTATAAAATCAGAAGATAAACCAGGTGATAAAAATCTATTTGTGAATGGGAGAGTCGATCTAACACACTTTTTTAAGCCAAATTATGATCTGCAGATTAAAGGAGCGAATATTTTTTTTAAATCTCTTACTGATGAGATGGAGGGCGATGTAAATATAGATTTAGATATTTCTGGAAATGACACTGTCTCCATTGTTGGGAACATTTCGTTGAACGAATTAATATTATTCAAAGAATTTACCACATCGGTTCTTGTCGGAAATAAACCTGAAAATGAGGAAGGTAGTCTTATACATTACGACATTGATTTTCCAATCAAAGAATCCATCTCATTGGTAAATAGCCTAATTGATGCGAAACTTAATGGAGAACTTCACTATACAAAATGGGGGAATAATACCGCCGATTATTCCGGAGAATTATTTTTTACCGAAGGTAAATTTTATTATTACAGTGAAATGTTTACCGTTACAGAAGGTTTTTTATATTTTACACATAAGGGATTTAATCCGACTTTAGATATCATTGCAATTACAAATATTGAAGATGAGGAAATACAAATTTTTTTTACTGGTCCACTTAATGAACCCAATTTGACGTTGAGCAGTGAGAGTGGATTTTCTCAA
>CAZOUJ010000141.1:0-3372 GCA_964582955.1 uncultured bacterium | reverse complement strand
ATTAACTTGGGGTAAACGGTTTGAAGATGAGACAATCTCCTATACTGGATTTGGAAATCAGGCTGCGGAAAAACTTGAAAAGTGGCTGGACACCCAATTTGATCGAAAAATAATGGAAATGAGTGGATTAAACCAGTTAGGTATTTTAGAAGAGGTTCAAATAGAAGGGGCAACTGGATTATTTGATCCCAAAAAGGCTGATGCATTTTCCATTAAAGCTGGTCTTTCCAATAAGGTGTCCTTACAATATGCATACCACAGATCTTTTTCACTAACAAATCCCAGCCATACTGTTGGCATTGAATATAAAGTAAATCGACATTTTTCATTGTTGGGTAATGTAGATGAAAATGGTCGGGTACATGCGAAATACAGACTACGCTACTCCTATTGAGACATTAGAATGAAAAAGAATTTTATGTTTTTTGTTTTTATAGCAATCATATCATCAATTCTTTTAGGAGAAGGTGATACTAAAATCATAGTGAGGTCAGTAAGTATTAATGGTGCACATTCCCTTAATAGTTTTGATTTTTTACGTGTTATCAGAACCAAACCATCTTCTTTATTTAATAAAGAATATTTTGACAGAAGACTTGTCAAATTTGATGCAATCAGCTTAAAAACATTTTTTATTTCTCAAGGATTTTTATTTTCCAGCGTGAAAGATTCTGTAGTGGTTCATGATGAATTTGTAGATATATATTTTAATATTTATGAGGGTAATCAGGTTATATTAAAACAAGCGAAAGTTCTGGACAATTATAAACTTCCGGACAGTCGAATATTAGAAATATTGTCATTGAAAGTCAATAATCCTTATAATCCTATTGTCCTGAATAAAAATTTGTCTGAATTAAATAATGAATATCAACGGTTTGGAAAACTGTTTAATGATATTAATGTATATGAATCTATCGAAGATTCAGCAGAAATTATTATTGGAATAAATGAAGGTAAAGATATTTATATAGAGTCATTTTCTGTTGATGGTATTGAAGAAATTGAACCTTATTTGGTAGAAAGGGAATTGACCTTCAGTATAGGCGAAATTTATAATAAAGATAAAATTGATCATTCTCAAAGACGTGTACTGGAAACAGGAATATTTTCATTTGCTCAAATTTCTCCTATTCCTGTGCCTGGTAATGATTCAACAGTCCATTTGACAATTCATGTGAAACAATTTAGACCCCGTGAATGGCAATCCATAGGTGGCTATTATCCAATAGAATACTATGAAGGAGCAGAACCATTGCCGGGTGCAGGTGCAGAAATTGGATGGAGAAACAGAAGCTTAAATTTTACTACCACGAATCTCAATATCAATTTAGCAGGATATTTGATACCTTCTCAGAATTATGTTTATCCAAAATTAACCTTTAACATCAATATAGGAAATCAATGGTTTTTACAGAGGAGAGTCCCTACACAAATAGGATTTTTCTATGAAAATTTCAAACCATATGGGCAATTTCAGGATTCATTTATTGCACGATACGGATTCCGAATTATAAATCAAAATAATCTGACCGAAAGGTCTTATCTACTTTCCGAATTAAAATGGGAAAAATTTATTGAAACGGAAGATTTAGAACAGCGAACCTATACATTAACATCATATATTGATCAAACCGACCATCCCATTATTTCTACCTCAGGCTATAGGTTAACTGGAATGTTCCATATGTCGGGAGGAATTTTAGGAGGATCCAAATCCTTTTACAAGATTGATTTAGGTTTCAATCATTACTCCGTTATTGTTAATAATTTTATATTTGCAGGGAGATATAAAGTTGGAAGAATATTCGGATGGGATTCAATAAACTCGGATGATGCTCAATTTGATTTGTTTTACTTGGGGGGAAGTTCAAGTTTAAGAGGTTGGGATATGATGCGATTTCAAATTGATGATGATACAGGCAATCCATCAGGAAATATTTTCAGGATTATTTCAAATTGGGAGGTCCGGTTTCCGATTTTTTGGATTTTGGGAGGTGAGATATTTATTGACGGCGGGATGTTATCAGATAAATTGGATAAGGATGAATTAACACTTTTTAAGTGGAATGGCGGATTCGGTATTACAATTGCGACTCCTTTGGCACCATTCCGATTAGATTTTGCTATACCTTTTGATGGAACCGAAAAATGGAAAATTCAAATGGGAGCAAATTATATTTTCTAAGGGGAACTTTAATGAAAAGTGGAGCATTGAAGAATGAATAAAACTTTGGATGGTTTGCACCTTCCTAATAAATTTCACGGTTTTTCTGGATAAAATTATGAATAAATCAAATCAATACATTTTTTTTCTGATTTTTTGTCTTTTCATCATTGGATGCGGTAATTCTCCTGAAGATTCATTCTTGAAAGCTGAAGAAGCATTTAATAGAGGAAATTATCGAAAAGCACTGAGGGGATTTACCCAAATTGTGTCAAAACATGAGAATTGGAATCGGAAAAATGAAGCTCAGGAATATGTGGATAATTTTTCTCTGAAAATATATTCCAATGCAGAGACACTAAGAAATGAGAAGGAGTATAATGCATCTGTTGATGCATTGCATTACATAGTAAAAAATTATGCTGATTTAGATATTGCACCCAAATCACAATATTTAATTGGGGATGTTTTCATGAATGATTTAAAAGACTTTAATGAAGCTATCGCTCATTATAAAAATGTTGTTACGAATTTCCCTGAGTCCAGAGAAGAGCCTCATGCCCAATTCATGATAGGGTACATCTATGCCAATGTAAAAAATGATTCTGCCAATGCCCTCAAAGAATATAATATGTTTCTTGAAAAATATCCTGATCATGAGTTGGCCCCATCTGTCCAGTTTGAAATCCAATGGTTGGGGAAGGATATAAACGATATTCCTACTTTAAAGCATATTTCATCCTAATTAAAGTTAAATAGTTTATGAAAGAGTTCAGCCTAACTGAAATCAATGAAAAGATTTCAAAGGAATCAGCATTTGTTGATGATTTAAGAAAATCTATCAGCCAAGTTATTATTGGGCAGAAAGAGCTGATCGATAAAATTATCATCAGTCTGCTAGCAAATGGTCATATCCTGTTAGAAGGTGTTCCTGGATTAGCAAAAACGCTAATGGTAAAAGTTCTTGCTCAGTTGATTGACACCAAATTTCAACGCCTACAGTTTACACCGGATATGCTTCCTGCTGATTTATTGGGGACGTTAATTTATAATCAGAAAACTGGAGAATTTGAAACAAGAAAAGGGCCTATTTTTGCTAATATCATTTTAGCAGATGAAATAAACAGGGCTCCCTCAAAAGTTCAAAGTGCATTATTGGAGGCAATGGAAGAGCGCCAAATTACAATCGGTGAAGATACATTTTT
>CAZOUJ010000140.1:0-4629 GCA_964582955.1 uncultured bacterium | reverse complement strand
TAACCCCTGTTCGCTCTGTAAGGTTGAATTCACTGGATGATGTGGATGAATTAGATAATGATCCATACCAGGTTCACCGAACGTTGGGTCTTCACCGAATTCAATTTCCTGTGGAGCATTAATTTGAGTTTAAAATGAAAAATTATTCTAAAATAGTACACTTTTTGTTTTTGGTCGTGGTACAGATTGTTTTTGCAGGAACGGACGGAACCATTCGGGGAAGAATAACCGATGTGGATCAGAGCCCACTTCCCGGTGCACAGGTTTATATTCCTGAATTGGAACAGGGAGCCATTGCGGATATTGATGGGAATTACATCATTTTAAATGTAGCAGTCGGGAGCTATGATGTATCTGTGAATATGATGGGCTACAGGAAAGAAACCAGGAAAAACGTTAAAGTAATGATGGACCAAACTGTATGGCTTAACTTTAGACTTCCCGTTGCAGCTGTTGAGGGAGAAGAAGTGGAAGTGATCGGTGAACGACCTTTAGTTGAAAAGGGAACAACGTCAAAGAAGATAACCATAGATAAGGAAGCGGTAGAAGCGTTACCTATTCGTGATATGAGTGAACTGTACTCCCTACAGTCCTGTGTGGTTCAGGTAGTGTGTCAACAGCAGGGTGCCTTTAAGGATCATGAGGATAGGGGCCTTCAGGAAATTCTTGTTAGGGGAGGTCGTTCAGGAGAAATTGCATACATGATTGACGGAATGTACATAAGAAATCCTATTTATGGTGGCATCGGAACCGGGACAAGACTAAATCTGTTTGCTATTAAGGAGTTTGATTGGCAGCCTGGAGGTTTTAATGCTGAATATGGAGATGCCCAGTCCGCTGTCTCAAATATGCATACCAACTCAGGCAAGAAGAAATTTTCCTACGGGTTTAAATATTCCACCAGTCTGATTGGCGCTTCACTGGGAAATGAATATGATGAGTTGAGGGGTTACAATGATTATAATCTTGGTTTTGGGGGGCAGTTCCCTGGGTTTTTAAATAAACTTTATTACTGGATTTCTGGTCAGCATACGACATATGAAAATTATCGTATTTACAAATTTGACGATAATGTTTATGTTGATGATCCAGAGGATCCCTTTAACGGAGATAACAGGGATAGATTGGTCCAGCCCTGGGACACTGAGGCCGGTTGGCGAGGGTTTGGAGATGAAAAAACCTGGGACGTTTTTGGAAAACTAACATATAAGTTTTCAAATAGGTTAAGATTTAACGCTTCCTATTGGCAGGTGGCTGCTCACAGGAAAGGGTTCAACCAACGCTATCTTTATTGGGACGACGGTCAGAATGAACTCTTCCGGGATACATACCGTTATTCTGGGGAAATGAATCATTCACTCACAAGTAATACATTTTACACATTGCGTGTTTCACAATTTGTTCAAAAACAGTTTCAAGGTGTTCGCTGGAAGGATAGCGATAATGACGGATACCCGGATTGGTTTGAATGGAGATATTCTGCTGGACCTAACAGGGAGATGTCCGATCACAATAATCCTTTTGTTGTGCCATACACTATTTCTGAAAATGCTGACACATTGTTCTATACAAAGCGAGATGATCGGAGCGGATGGTTTTACGGTAGTATTCCGGGCTTGTACAATTGGGAATCTGCAGAGGAGTTCACGGACAAGAACGGGAATGGTGTTTGGGATGAAGGAGAATCTTGGGTAGAGAAATCTGGTTCCCAGTACACTGATGGTCATTGGGACGGCCCTGAACTGGTCCAGGAACTTTATAATCGGGATGGTGACTACTGGCTAGAGCCGGAAATGTACCAGAGCTATGAACCCTTTGCTGACTATCGTCATATTGATCTACAGTATGATCAGGATCCGTGGTCTGAGGAAAATAGATTTGGCAGTACTGGCCCTAGATATTCAGGGGTTTCTGATAATGGTGAGCCTCGGGATCCTACTAATCCATTTTACTATATGCCGACATGGGATGGATATGCCTGGGAGGAGGGAAGCGTGTTTGGTGGACATGATCGGTTTTATGCTACCTCCAATGCTGTTACAAATGAGATTCGTCTCGATGTGACCTCTCAGATCACTGACCGCTGGAAATTAAGAACCGGCGTAGATTATAAATTCCACCAGCTTGATTTTTATGAAGTTAAGGAACCCTGGGAGGGGGAAGCGGCTTTTTCACAAACATTTGCAGAGTTTTGGGTCGATTCTGGTCCCGATGGTTTACTCCCCACTGATGCAGACTACGAGGATGCTGATTTTGGTGAGAACAATGGTGTCTGGGACTCCGGTGAAGAATACCGCGATTCTAACGGAAACGGCAAGTGGGATAATTTCCGTGAGCCTACCGAACTTTCCGCATATATTCAAAATACTTTTGAGGTCCCCTGGATGGTGATCAATGCCGGGGTCAGGATAGATGCGGTGAATTATAATACGGAGATATGGGCAGACACATTGGGTGAATTCACTCCGGGAATCCCATGGTATTTTGATGATGTGAATGAAGATGGAAATTGGGATTCGGGGGAAGAGGCTTCGACCCAGGTTGAACAGTCCTTTGGTGCAAATCCTCCGGTAATTTTTGAACAGTCTAAGTGGTTCTATAAGATCAGCCCACGATTAGGATTTAGCCATGTCATTACAGACAGGGCAACATTCACATTTAATTATGGATTGTATTATCAGACCCCCATCTATCAGAATGTTTTCTTGCAGACCAATAGATTGGAAGATCCGGCAGAGTTATTTGAAGAGGGAGAGGGATTGATTGGAAATGCTACCATGAACGCTTCCAGAACCCAATCCTATTCTGCTGCATTTAATATTCAGGTGGGAAGGCATTGGGCATATACCGTAGGAGCATGGGTCAAAGATAATGATCAATGGGCCACATCAAAATTTTACAGAAGTGGTGTTTATTCTTACCGTGTATTTTCAAACGGAGATTATGGTAGTGCAAAGGGAATTGATTTTACCCTAGAGCGACGTGGAAAATTCATCAATTCATTGATTCAATATACATATTCCATTGCCAAGGGAAACAGCGAATATGACTGGGCCTCAGTTGAGGGATTATATGTAGATGCACCTTCACAGGAATTTCTTATGCCCTATGACAGACCTCATGATCTGACAATGTCGCTTTATACATATTTACCTTTTGGAATAAACGTGGGTCTTACAGGGATGTACCAGTCTGGGTATCCATATACACCCATGATTTATAATGGGGATACCCCTCAGGCAGATGTAAAGAACAGAAATACCAAGCGCTCACCCAGTACGCAAATGGTGAATATGTCTTTATCAAAAGGGATTAAATTTAAAGATTTTAAAGTGTCCATGGGACTTAGTCTCTACAATCTGATGGATATAAAGAATTCGTTTTATGTGTATCCATTAACAGGGAAACCGGATGACCCTGGGACCTATTATACCCAATGGGTTGGACTGCCCGATGCAAAGCATGACAAGTCAGGTTCCTATTACGATAGGCCCTGGGTGAATGCTTCTCCCCGTGAGATCAATTTCAATATCAGGGTAGATTTTCGTTAAAATGTCAACGAAAATAAAATATGGAAAACTGGGATCAATATTATTTATTTTCCCCATGAGTATTTTGGGTAGTGATCCATCTGTGATTTATCCTATTGCTGCACCAGAGCCCGTATACAATAGAGCTGATCCATTGGCCAAAATTGGAGATTACCCCTATCCTACAAATCCTTTAAATGATCGTGCACAGGGATTTCTCCTCCAGGGGAAAGTGAAAAATGCCGTAACAAATTTTGGTAATTATATTACCTGGGATTTTCATCCTGCAGGACTTTGGGGTGAATACACAAATCTTCCCCATGTTTCATTTTTAGCTGGTGTCTCAGGCCAATCAATTAGTTCAAAATATTCATGGTATATTTGCGGGGAGTCTTTCGATGAAGTTACAGCGGATTCACTTGAAGTTTGGTGCTCTCATGATGCCTATGAAGCATGGTACACAAGTGGAGATACAAATTTTGTTGGAATTGTTTTCGATATGCAAAATGATTGTGGAAACCCAGATGGTGCCAGGGACTGTGGCACCTGGAGACCGGACAGTCTATCTAGGATAAATAATCTTGGGGTGCCAATTATAGATAAAGACTTTATTGATGGAAATTATCAATGGGGACTATCTGATGGTTCACAAGAGTTATTTATCAGTATAAAACAGTCCGCAATAAATCCAAATCACTCAACGGCCCGTATAGGACTCATTTACCCTTGGGGTTTGCGCCCAAAATTGAAAGAGCGGACCAATGATTTTGATATTTATAATTATGGTCCTGATAATGAAGAATGGACGTCCGATGATGTCTATGAGTTTTATGGAGCCAATGTAACTGAATCTTGGTTCACTCGTAATTCCAGTTTAACTGACACAGAGTGGCACGCTTCCACAATGGCGAGGGTAAATTCCCACGACCTGGAGGTGACATCGGGAGATATTTTTGCTGATACACCCTTTTCCGATGGGGGCGATACTTATCCGTTATTGGCACACAGTTTGTATTCTGCTACCTGGCCTAAAAAGCTCGTTCCGGAGACTGGTGAGCTGGAACCATTTTGGCCTGGATGGTGGGGTGACGAATATTAT
>CAZOUJ010000139.1:0-4752 GCA_964582955.1 uncultured bacterium | reverse complement strand
GCATCATAAAATCCTTTTACATAATGACGGAGTTCCACTAAATCTTCCCCATCAACTTCCTGTAAATATACATTTACATGTTCCCCTTCATTCGTGGGAATATTTTTTCCGACAAATTCTGCTTTAATAGGCTTTTCACGATGTCCGCGATCCACCAATACAGCCAATTGATTCTTAGCCGGTCTTCCAAAAGAAAGTATTTCATCTATGGCTGCTCTAATGGTACGTCCGGTATAGAGCACATCATCCACAAGAACCACCGTCTTTTTATCTAGGCTGCAGGATATATCTGTCCCCTTCACTTGAGGAACAATAAGTCTTTCCATAAAATCATCTCTATGAAAGGAAATATTTACTGTTCCCAATTCTACATTTTTTTGAGTCAGTTCTTTGATGATCTTTTTGATCCGCTGAGCCAGAGGTTCCCCTCGTGATAATATCCCGATTAGGACGAGATCCTCAGGGTCGCCATTTTTTTCCATAATTTCATGGGTCAAACGATTTATCGTTCGTCTGATATCCGTTTTACCCAAGATTTTGGTTGTTGATTTAATATTCATTCTATGTATAAAAAAACCTCCGGGCAGAATGATCACCATGGATCCCTCTATACGGAGGTTATTTTCTGCCCTTACCGTCTCGCTGGACCGATTTAAAGGGTTCTTACTAGAAAGAATTTACCTATTTTCACTTAAGGATGGTACATGAAATTCAATCAGAAATTGAAAATTTTTCGAAACTGTTCATCAGGAGAAACCACATTTTGATTGATGTAACAAATCCAATATGTTTTGGATGATTTGATCCCTGTCCAATTGGGAAATAGCAATCGTTGCATCCACTTTTTCCTTGCGAAACCATTGAACCTGCCTCCGGGAGTACTGCCTGGTTTTAATGATAATTTCCTCTTTCATTTCATCGATGGACATTTCATTATTTAAAAAAGACTGAATTTCACTGTAACCGATAGAATCCAATGCAGGAAATGGCTTTCCTGATTCAGCTTGTTTTTTTACTAATAATTTCACCTCATCAATCCAACCGGAAGCCAGCATCTGTTCTGTGCGTTTTTTAATTTTGTCATTCAAGATTTCCTTGTCTATCATCAGAATAACCGTACATAATCTTAGAGTTTCTCCAGGAATACTTTCCTGTAGTTTAAAATGATCAGAAGGTGTTTTTCCTGTTGTTTCATAAATTTCTAAAGCTCTTACCAACCGTTTTTTATTATTGATGTGGACGATCTCTCCATATCCCGGGTCTACGGATCTCAAACTATGTAGTAAATATTCAGGGTTTTCTTCATATTTTTCTTCCAATCTCTCTCTTACAGATAAATCAGAAATGCTTCCTTCAAAAATACCTTTGGTTAATGCACGGTGATACAATCCGGCACCGCCACAAATGATAGGAGATTTTCCATGAGATCGAATTTCTTTAACTTTTATTTTCACCAACTTTGCATATTCTCCCGCAGATATCGGATCTGAGGGTTCCCGGAATCCCATTAAGTGGTGACGAATCCCATCCATCTCTTCTTCTGCGGGCTGTGCGGTTCCAATTGCCATACCTTTATAAATTTGACGGGAATCTAACCCAATGATCTCCCCATTCAACTCTTTGGCAATACTTATAGCTACAGATGTTTTCCCAACTGCCGTTGGACCCACTATAGCTAATATGTTTTTCATAATCTGGAAGAAAATTAGGATGTGAATGGGTCAGTTGGCAAAGATATATACCATCTAAATATTTTTCTAACTTGTTTATCCTTCAATTTAGACTTAGCCTTTTTAATAATGCAGGGGATTAATTTCATTAATAATTATTCGGATAGGGGAAATAATACATGGAGAGTGTAATTTTTGCTAAATCCTTTCCGAAATAGGTTCAGTCTATCTTGCCCCTCGGGCGAGGTTATTCATTAGTACCGATAGTTTCCTGTTCCCCTGACCCACTCTCATTCTAATTTCCACCCCGTTTTCCCCAACCCATCTTAACCCTTAATGTCTTGAAATAACTGGAGTCCGGGAATGTTATTAATTGAATTGAGTATTCTCCCTTTTCCACAATAATCTTAGAATTGCAATCCAACAGTTCTGTGATCTGCCCGTCCACTGCCAGTGAAGCTTGATCTTCTTTATCGGCAGACTCTATTGTCAATCTGCTGTTCCCCGAAAGTACAATAGGACGAAATGTAAGGGAATGAGGGCAAATCGGTGATACAATAATTGAGGAAACTGTAGGGTCCACAACCGGCCCTCCTGCTGATAGAGAATAAGCAGTGGAACCAGTGGGAGTGGAAACAATGAGACCATCTGCCTGATATTTTGCTACCATATGACCATTAGATTTCAACAGACAGGACAACAGACGGGAGGAAGCTCCCCGATCTACAACAAGATCATTCAACGCATAAAAAACCTTATTCTCTTTATCACATTTCACCGAACCTTTTAATACCATTCGTTTTTGAATCTGATATTCTCCTGAAATCACCTGATCCAATCTCGTGAACATCTTATCTATTATCACTTCCGAGAGAAATCCCAGCTTTCCTAAGTGCACACCAAGAATAGGCGTATTCCGATGTGCTACAGCACGTGCTAGAGAAAGAATGGTTCCATCACCCCCCAATGCAAGGATGAAATCTAATTTATGGAAATCTTCAGCGCTTTCAATAATGTGATAGGTATACACGCGTTTATCATCAAGACGTTTTACAATGTGAGTAGTAAGAAACACATCCAGGGAGAAAGATTCAGCCCAGGTCATAATTTGAGGAAGATACTCCCAGAATGCAGGTTTCTGGGAATTTCCCCAGATGCCTAATGTCCGTGGACTATTCATAAATCACCCTCTTTATTAACGAGTCCTCCCCCATCTTTCATCAATTCCTGTACCTTTTGTTCTGCTGTTTTCAACTGAGCTCGGCATGTTTCCGTAAGGGTCATCCCTTCTTCGAACAGTTTCAAACTTTTATCCAACGGAATGTCTCCCAATTCCAGATTGGAAATAATACTCTCCAATCGTTCAAAAATTGACTCGATTGATTTAGGCTTAACTTTTTTTTCTGACATAATTATTCCTTTAATCCAATGATAACTTTTTCTTTGGGATATCTTTTGTTTTTTCCGCTTCGAATTGTCCATCTCCTGTTTCCAATACAAATGGGTCTCCCGCCTTCACATCTTTTGCCCTACGTATAATAGATTTATCTGGGTATAAATAAGCCAGAGAATACCCCCGTTCTAAAATTCCTCTAGGGGACAATGCAACCATAGTTTCATGCATAGCTGTTACTTGAGTCTGATTTAATTTTATTTTAATATCCATGCCTCGTTTTAGGTTTTTGGTATATCCTGTTAACTGGTCCATAAATCGACTTATTTTTTGGGATGGTTCCTGAACTCCCGTCCTGTCTATTAAGTGGTCCAATTTCTGCCAGGCATTATCCAGAATACTTCCCATCTGATTGGTTAATTTATCCTCATAATTTTCTAAAGTTTTCACTATTTCTGTAAGAGATACAGCTGCCAGTTCCGCTGCTGCGGAAGGTGTCGGTGCCCTAAGGTCCGCAACGAAATCAGAAATAGTGAAATCTGTTTCGTGCCCCACTGCTGAGATTACCGGTATCTCACATTCCGAAATAGCTCGGGCTAATTTCTCATCATTAAACGCCCACAGATCCTCCAGAGATCCACCACCTCTTCCCATGATAATAATTTCTGCATCACTCTCATTTTCCATTTGTTTCAGTGCAGATATTAAATCATCTGGTGCTCCGTTACCCTGAACTAAAGCAGGTCTCAGGCAGATAGAAACATAAGGTGCGCGTCGTCCTAGTACATTTAAGATATCCCTAACTGCGGCTCCCGTGGAAGAAGAAATAACACCAACTTTTTTGGGAAAGGATGGAATTGGCTTTTTCAAACTCTCATCAAACAGTCCCTCTCCAGACAGTTTCCGTTTCAGCGTTTCCAAAACCAGAAATAATGAACCGATCCCTGCCGCTTCCATCTGTTTGACTACCAGCTGATACTGTCCCCGGGCGTCATAAACTGACAATGTACCAAAGGCAAGTACACTCATCCCATCTTCAGGCGTAAAGGGAAGATACTGATTAAATCCACGAAACATAACTGAACGGATTTCTGCTGATTCGTCCTTCAGGGTAAAATACAAATGCCCGGAACGATGATGGACCACATTGGACAATTCGCCAGATACCCAAAGGTGAGTGAACTCCCCTTCAATGACAGATTTTATCTGTCTGGTAAGTTCACTTACCGAGACAGCCCTATCTTTTGAAACAATAGTTGGAGGATCCAATGCTCGCATAATTTCTGTGAGATTTTTACCTAAAATCAACTTTTTCCGGTATTAAGCCGGAACTATAAGGAATTATACTTTTTTCTTCTTATGCCGATTTGCACGAAGCCGTTTTTTCCGCTTATGAGTACTTATCTTCCTTTTCTTACGTTTTTTTCCGCAGGGCATTTAATCTCCTGTTAAGTTACGAATGAAATTATTTTTGGATGGCAGAATTAACTCTGCCACGCATTAGTTTTGACGGTTTGAATGTGGGAACATGCCGTTCTGGTAAATATACCGGATCTCCGGTACTTGGATTTCTTGCCTTTTTCGGCATTCTATGTTTTACTCCGAATGTACCAAACCCACGTAGTTCAACTTTTTGATTTTCCATGAGTGAACTAATAATGGTTTCCATCACACCATTCATCACCGCTG
>CAZOUJ010000138.1:0-4802 GCA_964582955.1 uncultured bacterium | reverse complement strand
TCTATTTCAGTTAGTTCATTTATATTTTCTGGAATTGGCCCTGATAATTGGCAATAAATATATGCACCACACATAATACTTGTTAATCGTCCATTTTCCCATTCCTGAATCCCTAATTCTAAAGGTTCTACAATGCTATCTCCATCAGAAAAATAATATTCTTGACCATCAATTATTTTCCAAAACCATGAACCTGGATCATCCATATAAGGGTTCGGAGAACCACAATAAGCATCCCAATCATCACAGTCCAAATCAATACCGCTTTCATAACTACTATCTATAAATTCTTGTAAAACTGCAATATCATCACTGTTAAAACATATTCCCTCAAGCTCCACAAACCCGCTGTCGCAAGTTGACTGATGGAAATAGTGTGCCCCCATATCAGCAATTGTGCCATCAGGGTCTAGGGGTGAGTTAGGATCTCCAGTGTCAATGCAGGGTGAGTTAGCTTGAAGATGAAAGTCCCCACTATCAGGGGCAACAAAGAATGGATCGGAGTCAATGTTCCCTATGCCTTCCCAATTACCCTGGACATCACAATAATTGAAAATGGGATCAGCGGAGTAAACGGAAATATTTGAATCTGTGGAAGCGGTATTATCCCAGATAATTGTATTCGTGACAGTGGGCGAAGAAGCATAATAGCAATTAAGACCGCCACCATTTGTAAAAGCAATGTTTCCAGAAATGGTATTGTTTATGATAGAGGGTGAGGAAAAGACGGTACAACTGATTCCACCACCTTGCACGGCACTGTTACCGTTGATATTGTTTCCTTTAATAACCGAAGATGTGTACCGATCGAAAGAGATTCCGCCACCATAATAAGCTGAATTGTATGTAATCGTGTTGTCCATAATCACAGCGGAAGAATAATTACAGCTGATACCACCACCATAGGTTTCGGATACATTACCGGTAATAATATTATCTCTTATGGTTGGGGCCGATGAGGTACAGTAAATTCCTCCTCCATCATATGCATTGCCTCCTGTTATCGTGAAATCAGACAGAACCGCTGTTGAACCTACAACACTGTCAAATGTCACTACGCTCCCACTTTGGTTTCCATCAATAATCGTTGATTCTCTATTCTCTCCTATAACAGCTATGTTTTTACCATTGTAGTTGATGTTTTCGAAATAAGTACCGGAAGAGACAAGCACAGAGTCACCATCGCTCGAAACATCAATGCCGTGCTGAATGGTGGCAAAGGGAAATTCTTCTGAACCGTTGTTTGAGTCTGCTCCAGATGGTGAAACGTACCAAATGGACACACATTGTGATGTATCCTGAAATCCTAAATCCTCTTCAACACAGTCAGGATAGGGAGGACAAAGATGGTTGAAGTCCAACAATAAAACATCAAGGTTTGGCTGGATGTCACAAATACTCTCCGGCACCGGCCCGCTCAATAAATTATTGTTCAAATCTAAAACGGATAGGTTTGCAAGATTTCCAATGCTTTCCGGTATGGGTCCACTTAAGTAATTAACATAAATCCGGACACTCTCCAAAAATTCCATATTCCCTATGTCCTCAGGAATTTCACCGGACAAATCGCAAAATAAGGGATAACCGCAATCCAGTTCAATCAGCCTGCCATCATTCCATTGTTGGATATATCCCAGCTCCAAGGGTTCAATCACACCATTTCCATTCTCGTCCATTCTCATATTGATGGTCTCTGCACTGTTATCAATAAATTGTTGAAGAACGCTTATATCCTCTTCCCAATAACAGTCATCACCAATCTCTATAAAACCTTCATCACAGACCGGCTCCTCAGGAATAAAATCAATGGTCATATCAAAATTGATGAGGTCCAGTTCACTCCCAGACAGCTCCGGTGACCCATTTACTGGATTGACGCGGGAAAAGAATTCTCCCGGAAATCGTACCGAATAGTCCGTCCAACCGGGATCGAACTCATGGCGCGGGTCTGGACGATAATAATCTGTGGAAACAAAATGGGCTCCGCTGGCAAGCGCTTCATCCCTGCGGGATGTATCCCCTGTCCGAGCCTGTTCCGTATCGGTATCTGCCCGGGTTCGTACCAAGTATCCCTGGTTTACTCTTTCTGAAATGTCCGGAGAGGGTGTGTTCATTCCGAGAAATGCTGCTTCCGGGGTTCCGGGGGGCGCTTCCGTGAACAGAATCCGTCCGGATAGAGACGGATATCCTTCCATGTAATCATTCATAAGAGTTCCCTGGTTGTCCAGGCCAAACATTATCTTTCCCCTGACTTCTCCCAGTGTTGGCCAGCCCCCGTTCAAAATGGCATCCTCAAGTGTGAGAAAATCTCCTCTCACCATGTCAGGAGTAATAATGTTTTCCAGGGATTCACCAAACACATCACGAATTTCTGCTTCAGCTTCCTCCAAACCGGTGAGGTCAAAAGGTAGTGGAACGGTATAGGTAATGGAATCTGGAAGAAGTGAAATCAGATTTACCAACTGGGGATAATCGTCAAAATAATCTTCCAATCCATCAGATTTACACTCGATGAGGACAAATATGGGAACATGCCCCGGGAATATGTCAGACCAGATTTTCAATTTCTCCAGCGCATTTTTAAATGTAATGAGGTGGGTATCAAAATCAATATCTGGAAAGTGGAGTACCTTTAACCCAGGTTCATTCAAATCAGGAATATCGGGTGTCACATCCTGTCCTGCAAGCCAGTTCCCCATTCGCGACGCAAACAGCCCTCCCTCAGGATCCCGGTACACATCCAGTTCGATCTGGCGGATACCGAAATGTAAAAATTGGTCAAAAAGAATTTCGTGGGTATAATCAATGGATGTCCCCAGTTCCGGGGCAAACACATTTATGATACCCATGAGAGTATCGTACGGAGCGATGTGGTAACTGTTATGACTGCCCACAATTTGGAGCTGATTCAGTTTCAGCGCATTGATGAGCGTGATGAGCGAATCATTTTGATTCAGGTTTAACCAACCTCCGTTTCGGTTTTCCCATCCGTAAAATTTTGTGGTGTCATGAACCATAGTATTGGAAGCAAAATCAAAAAAAGAAAATGTGAAATAGTCTCCTTCCAACAGCCCTTCATCCAAATCTTCGGTGGACGGATCATCGCCATAAATTTTTAAAATAAAATTTGAGCGATTATCAGTTTCAAATATTTCTGAAGCTCCGGCACAGACTCCCTCCGGATCAAAAGCAGCTATCCAGTCACGATTTAAAGCAGGCGTACCTTCGTTAGAGGCTTGACCTAAAACGATTGCTGATAATGGTGAGTAATTATAATTGAATTCTGGAGGTTGAGGGAATAAAACAGTGGTAAAACAAAATACTATTCCCACTGTAAGAATCCATTTCATATACAAAACAAATTATATCCAGTTATGACAATTCAGCGCTTCTTTCAGTTCTTCATCTCCGTAATACAAATAGTTTCTACCTTTCTGCATCCAGCGAATGGTACGCTCTGATTTCAGTACAAATATGGAAGGATAAAGTTCATTACCCCTAAGTATCAACCCCATTTGATTTCCAATTTCCAAATCTGTATCTGCAATAAAAGGAAAGGGGAAATCAGATTCTCTCTTAACTGATATTACATCATCTGCACTCCCGGGACACACCACTAGAAAACTCATATTACACATTTCAAATGCACCCAGATTTCGTTCGATGCGTTCCAATTGATTTTTGCACACAGGACAAGTGGGTGATTTCAATGTTACGACAACGACCGTTTTGTTCGCGGATAATTTGTCAATATCAATCTCTTCCCCTGAAACAGATGTTACTGTTCGAGGAAATTGGATGGGTTCATCACCAAAAATAAATATTGATTGAATCAATACACAGAAAAAAACGAGTTGTATTTTGTATTTAATAACGAATCACCAATTATTGGAAGATTAATGGCTGGACGGATGTGAAGATATAGGATACTCTTTTACCAAGTTTTCTATGACCAGGCAATAGAATATCGTATGGCTCTTCAAAGATTAATTCAGACTCTTGTGCAGTATTAGTTTGGTTCCAGTTGTTTTAGCTTTTCTGGATTTTCTTTAGCTTTTGGTTTGGTCTTATTTTTTTTCTTTTCTTTTGGAAATTCCACATGCTTATACTTTTTTCTTAAATCTCTTAATCGTTCCCTGAATGATTTCCTAAGCGATTTTATTTCATCTTTTTGCTCAATTCTCAAAAGTTTTATTTTTTCTTTGTACCCGCTTTCAATGGATCTTTTTTGATCCACATAGTTTTTTCGAAGGGCATCAATTTCACTTTGAGCAGTAGCATCCTGAACCTTGATATTTAAAAATTTGTCCGATTTGGATTTTTCCTGAGAGTACCCCAAACAGATCAAAAACGTTAAAATAATCCAGTGTTTCATATGTTCCTCACGATATTATTAAATGTGAAAATAGATAATTGATGTCCAGACATCACAATGTTTTTATTATCACAGGTTTCGTTTTACACAATTGCCCAGATCAAGGCTTTTTTTATGAATCCCAGAAGAAAAATCGCAATAAGGGGAGAAAAATCAATTCCTATAGCCATTGGCGGGAGTATTTGCTGAATGGGCCTGATAATGGGATCGGTTACTCGGTAAATCCATTGGACAATCTCACCACTGGAATAAATATTAAACCATGAAACAACAACCCTTGCGATCAGGCAGATATAGATGACCTGGAACGCTAACTGTATGATTGAAATTAATAAACTGTTCACAATTAAGGACGTTTTAATATGAGCGGGCGATGAGAATCGAACTCACGTCTCCAGCTTGGGAAGCTGGGGTAATAGCCATTATA
>CAZOUJ010000137.1:4507-4847 GCA_964582955.1 uncultured bacterium | reverse complement strand
CTGACGGAACCGCATTTTCCAAATTCATTGAAATGGTTGAAGCACAGGGTGGGGACCGAAATGCACTTCTCAATCCAGAAGAATTTCATATTCCAAAGGAAGAGATTGTTATTAAAGCTAAGAAGTCCGGATACGTGGAATATATGGATACTTATTCAATTGGAATTTCCTGCATGTTAGCCGGATGCGGCTATGTTAGACCTGAGGATAATATTGATCCTTCCGCAGGATTGGAATGTTTCGTGAAAGTTGGGACTGAAGTGAAAACAGGAGATCCTTTATTCAGGATCTTTAACTCAAATAAATCATAATTATTTGATGCGGAAAATCTACTAAATAA
>CAZOUJ010000137.1:0-4497 GCA_964582955.1 uncultured bacterium | reverse complement strand
AAAGCGGTAAAAATTGGAAATTCTCATAAAAAAGAACACTTAATATTTAAACCATAATTTTGTTTTGAAGGATCTAATGTACTCTGCAATTTTCTCCAGGCTGAGTCCCTTCAATAAAAATTTCTTTTTCTATGGGACAGGGGGCCAAAGGATTTTTTTTTGATACGGAACAAATATCAACAGTCTTTATATCATCAGGCCGTTTAAAGTTTGTGTTCTTCCATTCCTTAGTTTTATAAGCTTCCCGCATGAATCTAGCCCAGACTGGTAGAGCTGCCCTGCTCCCATCCTGTTTTTGTCCCAGACTGATGGAATAATCATCAATTCCAAACCAAACTCCTGCAACCAAATGGGGTGTAAAACCCACAAACCAGGCATCACTGTATCCCTGTGTCGTTCCAGTTTTTCCTGCTGCTGGTGCATAAAATTTATATTTCCAACGGGCACTCCCTCCCGTACCAGCATCCAAAACGGTTTTCAGTAAATTCGTTATCATATAACTTGATGAAGGGCGAAGTACTTCTTCCTGAATTGGAAAATACTCCTTGATGACATTTCCATAGCGGTCCTCTATACGAGTGATGGCAAAGGGATGGGAATAAATCCCTCCATTGGCAAACACACCATATGCTGAAATCACATCCAATGGAATTACTTCCGATGTCCCTAAGGCAATAGCATCCACTGCACGGATATCGGTTGTAATTCCTAGTCTTTTAGCGGTATTCTTCACCTCTCTTGCAGGGACTAGTTCTTGTACAAGACGCACGGATATCAAGTTTAAGGATCGTTTCAGCCCTTCTCTTAGCGTTGTGAGCCCTCCTGTACTTTCATCATAATTCCTTGGCATCCATTTTTCCCATTCACCATCGGCATTTTGGACATTAAGGACAACCGGTTGATTCAGCAATTGTGTGGTTACGGGATAATCATTATCAATTGCTGTAGTATAGACAAATGGTTTGAAAACAGATCCAGGCTGACGTGCTGCCTGCACGGCTCGATTATACTGATCATGATAATCCGGTCGTCCTCCAATCATTGCCAAAATGCTTCCTGTTTTTGGGTCAAGTGCAACAAAAGCCGTCTGCACTAAAAGTTGTTCCCTCAGTTCTTCGTACAATTCCGCTTCGCCCTGCATCATCAATCTCACAGAGTCTTCCGGATAAATACCAAAATATCCTAATTTTGAAAATTCATCATCATCCTTGAACAACCTTCGATTTAACATTTCCTGATTTCTTTTAACAGATTGCATAACCATTTCTTCTGCTATCTCTTGAAGTTTTGAGTCCAGTGTTGTATATACTTTTAAACCATCCCTATAAATATTGAATCCCAATTCTTCATCAATTTTTTCCAGAGAGCGACGGACGTATTCTGTAAAATATGGCGCTTTTCCCGGGAGCGGTTCATCAATAACACTTTCCAATCCTTTATTCAGCATATTTGCGAAATCTTCAGTGTCAATGAATTCCTGTTCCAGCATCAGCTGCAAGACTATATTCCGCCGTGCTAATGCATTTTCCGGGTATCGGATTGGAGAATAATTTGCTGGTGAAGGTAGTAGCCCTACTAAAAGAGCTGATTCATCCAATGTCAGTTCTGATGCTGTTTTTCCGAAAAACCGTTTGGTACCAGATTCCACCCCATAGGTTCCGTGCCCAAAATGTACAGTGTTTAAATACATTTCAAGGATTTCATCTTTGGTGTAGGTGCGCTCTATTTGAATGGCAGTGATCACTTCCTTCAATTTCCGAGTGATGTTGTCTTCAAATCCAATGGATTTGTACAGATTGCGAGCCAACTGTTGTGACAAAGTGCTGAACCCCTGACGATAACTTAAAGAAAGGATGTTCACTACGATGGCTCTGAAAACACTTCGAAGTGAAATACCCCAATGCTCACTGAATCTTCGGTCCTCCGATGCGATGGTTGCCTGCCGCACATACTCCGGTATATCTCTTAATTCAATAAATACACGTTTTTGATAAAATAATTCGTGAAGCACCACTTCATCGCTGGAGTAAATCTGTGTTACCAGATCCGGATCAAAATTTTCTAATCTTTCCAGTGACGGCAGATCTCGGGATATAATAAAAACATATATTCCAGAAAAGAGTATAATTCCAATAATCAGGAGAAGACAATGAAATATTATTTTTCTCATGACAAAACGAGTCTCATTAATTTAATTATTTTAAAAATGTAAAGAGTGTTTATTAAACACCAAACGGTGTCAGGAAAATACAGTTTCGTTTTATCTATAATTTTTTCTGTGAAGGAGAAATCATATTTTCTGGTTGAACCAAACGGTCAAATTCCTCTCCAGTTAGATACCCCAGTTTTATGATGGCTTCCCGTAATGAAGTTCCTTCCTTGTGTGCTTTTTTCGCTACTTTTGCCGCCTTATCATATCCTATATGAGGGTTCAAAGCGGTGACCAGCATAAGGGAATTATGTAAATTTTCATGAATTCGTTTTTCATTAGCTTTTAATCCGTCAATTGCATTTTTACGAAACGAATTACACACATCCGCTAACAGGGTGATGGATTGTAAAATATTAAACGCCAACACAGGTCGAAAAACATTCAGTTCAAGATGTCCGTTTGCACCAGCCATGGCGATGGTCATATCATTACCCATAACCTGGGCACACACCATGGTCATTGCTTCACATTGAGTGGGATTCACTTTTCCCGGCATTATAGAACTTCCCGGTTCATTTTCAGGAAGTATCAATTCGCCAATTCCTGATCTTGGTCCACTGGAGAGTAGTCGAATATCATTTGCAATTTTGAACAAAGCACCTGCCAGAGTTCGCAATGTACCGGATAACTCAACGATACAATCCTGTCCTCCCATAGCCTCAAACTTGTTGTGCGCTGAATTAAATTGGATTCCGCTTATTTGACTAATTTCTTCAGCCATCTTATCCGAATATCCTTCCGCAGTGTTCAAACCCGTTCCCACAGCAGTTCCGCCCACTGCAAGTTCTTTGCAGTCAGTTAACCCTCTGTTTATCCGGGCAATCCCATGTTGCACCATGGATGAATAACCGGATAATTCTTGTCCGAGACTCAATGGAGTGGCATCTTGGAGATGGGTGCGTCCTAATTTAATTATGGAAGAAAATTCCTTTGCTTTCATTTCTAAGGAGTCTCTTAATTGTTCCAGTGATGGTAGTAAGCTGTCCATACAGCACACTACTGCTGCAATATTGATCGCAGAAGGGAATGTATCATTGGTTGACTGGGATTTGTTCACGTGGTCGTTGGGATGAACTGGATCTTTGGACCCCAACTCCCCACCTAGAATTTCGATGGAGCGGTTGGCGATCACCTCATTAAAATTCATATTGGTTTGGGTACCGCTTCCGGTCTGCCAAACTACCAGGGGGAAATGCTCATCCAATTTACCGTCTATGACCTCATCACAGGCCTCTGAAATAACATCCTTGAGTTTTGGGTCGAGTACACCTAGATCGGTATTGACCCGGGCAGCTGCTTTTTTTAATATTCCGTAAGCACGAATAAATTCACGGGGGAAATGCTCATTTCCGATCTTAAAATTATCTAGGGACCTCTGGGTCTGAGCGCCCCAATATACAGAAGATGAAACCTGAATTTCACCCATGGAATCTTTTTCAATTCTCATTTTCAAATCTTTAGAGAGGCCAATTTAGTAAACTGAATCTTTTGAAAAGAATCTACCCCCCCTCTTGTTTGTTCTGTTTTCTTAATGGTTTAGGAGGCAGATTCATTATTTCCTCATGAAAGACAGTTCCCAGATGTTCCACAATATTTAAAATACTGATTATTCCTTTTGGACAATTTTTCTTATCAACAATGGGAATATGTCTAAATCCACCATCCACCATCATATTCAAAGCAAATGAGATAGGGTCTTCCATTCTAAGAGCATGAGGATTGGGAGTCATAAAATCTTTTATGCTTGATTGACTAAAATCAAGTCTTTTCCCCAATACGCCCAGTACAATATCTCTCTCGGTGAATATTCCTGATATTTTTTTATCTTTTGTTAATATAACATAACTGGTGGAATATTTTTTAAATGCCCTAAATGCTTTATCAAGGGATGCATCTTCTGAAAGTACAATGCATTTTTTTGCAAGTGTTCGAATCGGATCTATTAATTGAATGGCAGAGGAAACGTCGGGATCAAACCGGGATTCATTTTCATCCATTTGGTCTAATTCATCATCAAAAATATCGATCATTTTTTACCTCTGCACTTTCCAAGTGTGACCGTTACGAAAAAGAGTATCTAAATCTCCCTCTCCCTGAGAATTAACAGCTTTATTCATTTGGTCGTAAAGTAAATCCTCATAAGTAGGTTTGTTCTCACGGTAAATGATACCAATGGGAGTTGGAAAACCGTCTTTATGAGTTAATTCACTTAACAGAAGTCCCTGGATTTTATTGCTCTCGTCATGAACCAAAATTTCATCCATTGAAAAAGTTTCTCCTAATTC
>CAZOUJ010000136.1:3819-4901 GCA_964582955.1 uncultured bacterium | reverse complement strand
CCTCGTCCTGAGTATGTTGCCTTAGTGGGTGATGTAGGTGGCTCTTACAACGTTCCTACTTTTTATGAAGATTGGGGTCACGATTACTGGGGTGACCAGTGCGAGGGTGACCAGCCCTTCAGTCAACTGAATGGAAATGATTTATTTCCAGAGGTTTTGGTTGGAAGAATTTCTGTGAGGTCATCATCAAATATATCAAACATTGTAAATAAGATTATTCATTATGAAAAAGCCACCTATATGGGAGATTTAAACGAATTTTATGAGCGGGCCGCTGTTATGGGTGACCCTGGAGATTCAGGGATATCAACGGTGATAACCGCCCGCTATGTGGAAAGTATTATGGAGGCCTACGGAATGGAGGATGTTCGATTAAAAATTTCCGGAAGCAGCTGGACATCTTGGATGGAAAACAGGCTTGAGGAGGGGGTTGTATATTTTCAATACAGGGGGTTTTATGGTGTTAGTGGGTTTGATAACGGAGATATAGATGATGCGAACAATGGACATAGGCTACCGTTTGCTACTGTCTTAACATGTGACACAGGATCATTTGCTGAAGAGACAACCTGCTTATCCGAAAAGTTTTTAAAAGCAGGATCAGTTTCTAATCCAAAGGGAGCCGTTGCAGCTGTGAGTACCGCAACCGGGAACACGCACACCATGTTCAATAATATCATCGCCATGGGAATTTATGACGGAATTTTTCCTAAAAAAGTTGGTACGGCCGGAGCTGCATTATCAAATGGAAAATTAACGTTGTACAGTGCCTATCCGAACAATCCGTACAATTGGGTGAGTGCATTTTGTCAATGGAACAGTCTTATGGGCGATCCTTCCACTCATCTGTGGACGGACACGCCAGAGGTCATTCAGGTAAATTATGATGAGAATATTCCCTTAGGTACAAATTACCTAGAAATTGAAGTTTTAACGGCCACCGGTGAGCCAGTTGATATAGCAATGGTTACCCTATTAAAAGATAATGATGAAATTTTTATAAATGGGCTTACCGATGAAAATGGAAGAGCGGTCATCCATCTTGACTACCAGTATGGCGGTGATTTATCCGAGACTGAAAC
>CAZOUJ010000136.1:0-3809 GCA_964582955.1 uncultured bacterium | reverse complement strand
TAGATCAACTTGAAACAATTGATATTAATGATGAGGGAGGGGATGGTATGTGGAACCCCGGGGAAACAGCGGAAATAGCCGTTCCCCTTTATAATTTTGGGCTTGTAGATGTTTCAGGTGTTATGGCGGAGATTACTACAACTTCTGAATATATGGACATCATTGATGGGTCAGCTTATTATGGTTTTATGGGTGTGGAGCAAGGTCAGTACGGTGAGGCATTCTCGGTTCATCTTTCACCCTCGGCAATGGAGAGGGAAGAACTGAAATTACATCTTACAATCTCTGATGATAGTGAGGAGGAATGGCACTCCATTCTGAGCATGAACTGTGAGGGAACTCATTTAAGTGTATCTGGTTATTCGGTATTTCACCCCGATGGACTTGAGCCGGGAGAAACTTCGGACATTCAATTAACTCTTTATAATAGCGGTTATCTGCCTACTGAAGATTTAACCGGAACATTGGTTTCAGTCGGTCCAGAAATTCAAATAATTTCCCCCATGGGTAACTGGAGCCCCATCGATCCAGGTGTGTCAGCTCCCAACCAGGATTGGCTTACCGTAAAACCGTTAGCAGATTTAATCCCCGGTACTGTTTTAAGCATGAAACTGATTGTGGAATCAGATAACGGTTTTTATCGAGACCTATACTTTACATTAGATGTGGGCGAAGTTTCCGTTTCAGATCCTTTTGGACCGGATAGTTACGGCTATTATATTTATGATTCTGGAGATTCTGGATATGACCTCGCGCCCGACTATGACTGGGTGGAGATTTCATCCATCGGGGATAACCTCGACATTTACGATGTAGGATCTGGTAGAGGAGTATGTTCTGAAAATGGTAATGTAATATGTGACAGCGATGCAGATTGCGATCCCTGGGGAGGGGCGTACTATGGATATTGTGTGTTTGAGGAAACAACAAAGGAGGTTAACCTTCCCTTTTCATTTCGGTTTTATGGCATAGATTATTCATCGGTCAGTGTCTCTTCAAACGGCTGGATTGCATTTGGAGAATCAGAGCTGGAATCTTTTCGGAATTATCCCATCCCCGGTGCAGGGGGACCATCACCCATGCTGGCAGTTTTTTGGGATGATTTAAAAACATCCAATGGAGGAGATGTATACACTTATCCCGATCCCGGAAACGAATATTTTATTGTAGAGTGGTCAAATGTGAGGACACAAAACTATAATTCACTGAACAGTTTTCAGGCAATTTTGTATAACCAAACTGCTCCCCCTTATGATGACAATGAGATCAAACTGCAGTACAAGACCTTCAATAATACATCTTCAGGAAGTTATGCGGGGTACACTCCGAACCACGGTGGCTTTGCAACAATAGGGCTTGAAAATCATACATCAAATATTGGTCTTGAATATTCTTTTTACAATGAGTATCCAACTGCTGCAATGGAACTGGATGACTATGATGCACTGTTTATTACCACCCGTCCAAATATTGATTTCTCCGAACTGACTCTGCCCATTTTTTTTATGGAAGATTGGAATTTAATTGGCCTTCCTGTGACGGTTGAAAATCCCGATTATTCTATCCTTTTTCCCGATGCAATTGACAACACCCTTTATTCCTTCAACGGGTCATATGTTAACGATGACATTTTGGTCCCCGGTAGCGGATTCTGGCTGAGATTCGAAAATGGCGGTACCGTCAATATAACGGGAGGAAATATTTTAGATCAAGCTATGAATCTGATTGCAGGTTGGAACCTTGTCAGTGGGATCTCTCAGTCTGTTTACTTGAATGATATATCGGACCCTGAAGGCTTGATCATTCCCGGGACACTTTATGGTTATGGTGAGACTGGGTACGTGGAATCATGGATACTAGAGCCGGGGAAGGGATACTGGCTTCGTTCCTATGCTGAGGGAACGATTTTTATTTCAGGTGGACTTTCTGGAAGGGCGGAAGCACCTTCGGAGCAAATACCTGAGTTATCATTTATAAGTGTGAATGGAAGGAAATTGTTTCTGAATTCGCAGGTATCTCCTTCAGATGAAATACAATTTAGTCTCCCACCAAAGCCACCTGCGGGAGCCTTTGATGTCCGTTTTTCAGGAGATACAAAACTGTGCACAGCGGAAGATTGTTTGATGGAGATCATGAGTCCTTATAACAGCCTCACTATCAGTTATGATGTGAGGTTAAATACCGGTGAAAACATGAGTTGGGTGCTAACATCTGAAAGTGGTACAAACTATATTCTGGAGGGGGAAGGGGAGATCATAGTACCATCGGAACAGGAGCTTGCACTGAATCGGATACCGTTGTTACCTGAAACATTCATACTGCACCAGAATTTTCCGAATCCGTTTAATCCTATTACGACATTAAGCTATGACCTTCCAAAAGACAGTGAGGTCAGGCTCGCCATATTTGATGTGTTAGGTAATGAGGTTTCCACCTTGGTCAGCTCAAACCAGAAAACTGGCTTCAAGTCAGTCCAGTGGGATGCTACAGATAGCATGGGCAGACCTGTGAGTGCTGGTATATATCTCTACCAGATACAGGCAGGAGAGTTTGTGCAGACAAAGAAGATGGTGCTGTTGAAGTAGGCAGTAAAGGAATAATATCAGACAATTAACTGTCCAATCCATATAGGAATTCATAACAAACAATTTTTATATTATCAGTATTTGAAAATTATATTGAACAAAAGTAATTTGACTGGTTGTATATGAAAAAAAAGGAATCAAAACTATGATTAAGTATTCACGAGCAAAGATTTTAACTTTAATTTTCTTTTTTACCTGTATTTTTGCCAATCAGTATTTGGTTACTGTAGAGGTCTTTACGGAAACATGGTGACCCTACTGCCCTGACGCCCGTGCCGGCGTTCAAGAATTATATAACAACCATGCCTATGTCATTCCCTTGATCTGGCAGGGAAACAGCGAACAAGAGAGTCCAAATTATAGTATGCGGGCAAGTCAGTATGGTGTGTCAGGGATTCCCCATGTTGAGTTCGGTGGAACCATCTCAAGTATTGGAGGGGGGGGGAACATGTACCCCACATATCTTGGTAGGTACAATCAGCTGGTCAATTTCAATAGTCCACTTCAAATAGATCTTACGACCACTACTATCGGTGAACAAGTAGTCACAACCGCAGACATCGAGGTCACGGGCACTATCTCCACAGTAAACAATAAAATTTTATTCATACTGGTGCGATACCAAGATGATGATTATTTTTCTTCTGTTATCAGCTATGATGAAACAGCCTTTGATCTCCAAAACACGGGTGATACCGGGCAATTTGTAAATTCAGTGACAATGGACCCTGAATTGGATATTCAATCCATTCAATCAGTTGTACTGGTCCAATCTTGGAACACTGACCAAATCCTTCAGGCAACAATGATGAATATCTCTCTTGATAATTGGTTTACCTTGAATTGTGAATTTAGTGAATTATTGGCGGATGATGATGGTGATGGGATTGTAAATCCTGGTGAATCTATTACGGTCCCTTTGACAATTAATAATGAGAGCCTCTTGATTGAGGCTGATAATGTGATAGGAACCCTCACAACTGAGAATCCGCTTGTTACAATTTATCAGGAAAATATTGAGGTTGACGGTTCCATCATTAATCAGGAAGAAGTCTGGTTCGGGATTGATATGGACTTCAACATGGAAATTACTCTAGGGGAGGTTCCTTTCACCTTTTCTGTCACTGCAGAGTACACAGATTTATACGGAAATCCCGGAGAATATTCCCGGGATTATGAGCTGTTCCTTGATGTGAGCCTGTACCAAAAGGATTGGCCAATCTT
>CAZOUJ010000135.1:1875-4907 GCA_964582955.1 uncultured bacterium | reverse complement strand
TGATCAATATTATTGGTATAATTCCCGCCGGAAGTCTCCGGCAAAACCGGATTTCGATGCCCACCTCTTCCGTCACCTAAAGAGAACCAGGGCTGGCTTTCATTAGGAACTGCACATGATGGACACTGAGCAGACTGCACCGAATTCTGCCAGTAATGTGAAATAAAGGCTCCATGAAGCGCCATTACTGCACCATTAATAACAACACTTATACCTTGATATCTGTTTCTTGCCCCATTTTCTCTTGTATTAGCAATAATAACATTACCACCCGCGACCAAGCCCAGTACATTATTTGTACCACCCTCATCAGGTTGGACCACTGCTCCGCTTGAATAAGAATCTTCATACCTGAGATCACCAATGATCCATATGTTCCCCCATATATGCTCATATATGGGTGAACCAGGGCTACTGTCGTGTCGGCGATATTCAACGGAATCATCGGTAACAACCGTATATTGACCATTGATGGTACCATGAACCAACGCGGGACCACCCTTAACATAAATGACCTCGGGACCTGTGTATGAATAAAAGGTGCGCTCCGAATATACATAGGACTTATCAGTTTCCTCTTCCCTGCAATCTTCAGAATCATAGCGATCACTACAGAGCCAGTAACGGTAATCAAAATGGTGAAAACCCCGGGCACTGCACACCTCTACACCATCATCAGAATGGTTATGATAAAATTCAAATGCATTAAAGGGAACATTCACATTTAGCTCTCCTGCTCCCCCAATTCCTCTCAAAGTAACTTCTTCATCATTAATAAAACCAATATCTGAGGTAGATTGATACGTAATAGGCTCATCGGTATTAATTTGAAAAATCCAAGAACCAAAAGTCATAGTGGTAGCTAAAAGCTCAAATGAAACCATCTTATCACTTTCCTGAGATTCAATTTCAATTTGGTCACCTGGACTAAAATTTGCTAACAAAGAACTGACATTATTGTCATCAATATCCCTAAAACTGATCCATAACTGTAAAGCATTGTCATATTCCTCTCCAGCTACATAAGCATCTGTAAGAAATCCTCCAGCCTCATCAAAACGGACTAACCTGAGATAATTAGTTTCAACTGGGGGAAATCCAGCAGGGCCAGCATTAAAATCATATAAAAAATCAATCTCAGGGGGTGCAGCAGCAACAGGAGGATTGAGATACCACCATTGAGTAGCATAATACCCTCCTGTCTCTGAAAACTCTATCTCCGTCATTATGAGCGTATCTTTCCTGTTCTGAACAAATGTAATTAAATCATCTGCGGTAAAGGTTCGCTTGGCATTAGCACGTAAAATACTCGCTGAATTATCCGGAGGATATGTAATGGCGCTAACTGTATCAATGATGGATTCATCATCTTCATCCACCAGATCATCCAAGCAAGATGTGTCACCCTCATAAGAAATGGGATCGGTCACTGATAAACGCCCCGAAAATTCAGGACAACCGTAATTACTAAAGGTTACAGTTGGGCTGTTGGTGTGCACCCGCCCTTCCAAAACATCGGAATTTCCAAAGCTCACATATGCTCCTGCATTTGGGCCAAAGGGTTCTTCATCATTGGTGAAATACATGAACTCCTCAAATCCAATAGGTGTCATTATGAGTGAAGCAGTCCGCTCCACTATCACATCTTTTCCATTCGGAGTTTCGTAGGATACTTCTCCTGTGCTCAATCCGTAAAACTCTTTGCGTGTTGAACCCTCAGCTAATTGAGTACCACAAAGGACATTTTTGTATTTGCCCAGGGAATTACCTTGAGCATCTTCACCAAAATTCACACCCGTTTCTCCAACCAATGTTGTGTCCGCTCCCTCCAGATAGGGTAAATAATCGGCTGCCTCTTTGTTCAGTCCCGCTTCAGCAATATATTGAGCAGTGATCTCAGCGAACCGGAATATCTCCTGCGAATTTATTGTTGAACTGTTCCCCAAGTATGCTACAGTAATAAGCATACTCACAAAAGCAAATATCATGGCTAAGGGAGCAACAGCTCCTGATGAATGTCGGATTCTCATCAGTTGAACTCCGCTAAGTAATCATTAGCAATAAAAATATTCCTATTAAAATTAAATTCTTCCTTTTCCACATTAATATTTGGATTTACTCTTGGATCCATGGAAAGCACTAAATCTATGTAACGAGTTGCCCGTTTTACCTTAACTAATGATGGTCTATTCGGTGGTTCTGTTTCCTGATAGGTGGTAAAGCTTTCCAGGGTAACAATATATTGTTCTTTATCCCGTAAATCCCCTTTCGATGGAAAACGCAAGGTTCCATCCAACAACGGAACATATTTTATCAGAATTCCTTCTTCCGCATTTGCCTGAATAATATGGGAGGGAGTGGACTGGCTGGCATCCTCCCAAAGGTCAATCTTTGCAAACCCTAACAAGCTGCCGAACTGGACTTTTTCTGCTGTTCTTATTCTCTCAGATATTTCCCGGACGACGGTGTTACCATAGTGACGAATATCCTGGCGAACCACATCCATTCGGTAAGCACCCATGATGGTGTGTGAGGTCATAATGATCCCGATACCGATGATACTGATGACCACCACAACAGCACCCATCTCCAATAATGTAAATCCCGGATATAGTTTATCTATCTTTTTAAACATTATAGACCAACATAACGGTTTCTAATATGCGCTCATGTACTTTTTGTATATGGTGGTGAACTGCACTTTCCGGGGTATTAAAATAATTTTTCCATCTGACCCAGACTCTCAGATAATATGATTCATAATTAGCGTCATTATATTGGGAGTCCTGTTTTTCCATAGAATAAAATAATTTACCAGTAACTTTTTCATCTGTCTGAGCATCACCAATCAGGTATATTTCTTTACCTGTATAATCCCCTAATTTATCAGTGGTACTTAAATTCCCGCTGGCGATGCGCCCTTTCCAGTGCTCCATATAGTTAGACAGTTCCTCGGTTGCCCTCTCTTTAATTTCCAATGCTCTCAGTTCGCTCCGTGCATGAACCACTCCATACATCAGTCCCATTGATGT
>CAZOUJ010000135.1:0-1865 GCA_964582955.1 uncultured bacterium | reverse complement strand
AATAATCACCACCGCTAACATAACTTCAATAAAAGTAAACCATTGAGATGCTTTGATCTTCTTTATCATAAAACGTTAGACTGAAAAAGTTTTGGATTATCAGCAACGGCTTCTGCCGTGGCCCGATCAATTTCACCTTGGGACAATAACCGCTGCAGATCCTGATCCAGAGTCTGCATTCCTTCCACACCTCCTGACTGCATGAGAGATGGAATCTGGTAAATTCGATCTTCACGAATAAGATTTCTGATGGCAGTGGTGGCAATCATAATCTCACAGGCAGGTGCCCTTCCTTTTCCATCTTTTGTGGGTAATAGTTTTTGTGCTATCACCGCAACCAAACTCTCTGACATCATTGATCGAATCTGGGTCTTTTGTCCTTCAGGATAAATATCAATGACGCGGTCAATCGCTTTTACAGCGCTCGATGTGTGTAGGGTTGACATGACCAAGTGTCCTGTTTCTGCTGCAGTGAGAGAGAGGGAAGTTGTTTCCAAATCACGCATTTCTCCCACGAGTATAACATCAGGATCTTCTCTTAAGGCTGCTCTCAGGGCATTGCTAAAACTATGGGTATTTGCCCCTAATTCTCTCTGATTTATTAAACTACTTTTTGAGCTATGAAAATATTCAACCGGATCTTCAATTGTTATGATGTGACAGCTCCGATTTTCATTTACGTGATCTACCATTGTTGCAAGGGTAGTACTTTTCCCTGAACCGGTGGGACCAGTTAGTAAAATGAGACCACGGTTTTTCAAACATAGTTCCTTTAGAATAGGTGGAATCCCCAGATCTTCAAAACTTTTTATTACATCAGGAATTGTCCTAAATACACCAGCTATACCATTAAGCTGGCTAAAAAAATTAACCCGGAACCTTCCTTTTCCATCCATTTTAGCTGAAAAGTCAATTTCCTTTTCTTTTCTAAACTTTGAGACCTGCTCATCAGACAAAACCTGTGGAAGAATAGATTCCATCGATTCCTTGGTCATTATGTCCAAATTCAAGGGATGCATGGTTCCGTTTATCCTTACCATTGGTTTGGACCCCACGCTTAGATGCAAATCAGATGCCCCGCTGTCCAGGGCATAATTTAGCAATTCATCTATTTTCATTTATTATTCTTCGTTGGGTGACCCATATCCTGTATATTTCCCAGATTGACGGTTGTACTGGATGGTTTTACCTGCACCACCTGCCATCTCTTCCGTACTGGTAGCATTTATCATTTCAGGGAGTTGAAGTTCAAATTGCCATTTTGACTTTGTTGCCAATTTTAGTTCCAATTGTCCTTGGGTCTCTAACTCATCAACGGATGTTGGCCATTCTCCACTATTCTGATAAAACATATCCGCACCATTAGAGATACTGCTGATTACAGATTTTGCTTCCGATGCCCTTGCTGATTCCACATATTTTATATAAATAGGGACAGCAAAAGCTGCTAAAATGGCAATGATGACTACCACAACCATAATTTCGATCATAGTAAAGCCATTTTTGTTTTTTGTGGTTTTTTTCATATTCACTTTCCTTTATTTATAATTATTCAATTATTTCAACATTATCATTTTTTGAATTTTTGTTCCGGAATCGTAATTCAGGACACCAAAATAAATGCCAGCGCTTACATTCCTGTTATCCCAATCTGTACCATCCCATGAAACGGTATGGATCCCATGGGACGCTTCACCAGAGATTAATGTTCTAACCATTTGACCTCGAACATTGATGATATTGAGAGTAATAGATTGATTCTCTTTGGGCACACTAAATCGTAGTGTGGTCTCCGGATTAAATGGATTTGGAAATGCTGGATACAAAGAAAAAGTGTCCGGAATAAAACTTTCTTTTTTCTTCAA
>CAZOUJ010000134.1:0-4946 GCA_964582955.1 uncultured bacterium | reverse complement strand
CACAGAAGTAAAATGGTGACTAAGCAATCCCCCTGTACAAGATTCAACAACAGCAACTGACATTTCCTTTTCGTTTAATAATTGTCCGGTAATACTTTCCAGAGTATCACCATCCTGTCCGTACACACAAATTCCTAATTCCTGTTTTAATATATTTAGCAATTTTTCTAATCGTTCATTTTCTGAACTTGATATTCTAATGTCTTCACCTGAAATTTGAGGCAAATAAGCAATAGAACAGGTATCAATACAAGTATCAATAAGTGGTTGAATTTGTTCAGCTATTGATGATTCTCCCTTACCTATTGTTTTTAAGGTACTTACATAAAATGCTATATTTGTATTTTTTAAAATGTCCGGGATCACATACCGTAGCATCATAGACTTCATCTCATCGGGAACTCCGGGCATTGCATAAACTGAAGTATTATTTAGTCTATAATGAAGTCCTCTTGCTGAACCTAATGGATTGGAAATCATTTTTCCTATTGTTGACCTCAATGCCTGGTTTTTATTTATTTCAGGAACAGGCAGATTTCGCTGTGCAAAGTAGTTTTCAATTTCATTCCAATAATCTGAATCAAAATCAGGCTTATCATTAAAATAATCATATAATACAGCTGGCGTAATATCATCATGCGTCGGACCTAATCCTCCTGTCATCAGAATCACATTAACAATTGAAATAGATTGATCCAGAGCCAGTCTGATTTGTTCAAAATTATCACCAACCGTTATTTGATTAGAAATAGTGATGCCTGATTTCAATAATTCCTGACCCATCCAGGCTGCATTTGTATTAAGGGTGAATCCGGATAAAAGTTCATCCCCTATTGAGATTACTGCAACTCTCATTTCAAAATAAATAAAATAGTTTGAATAACCAAAACAGTATATATACCTGCAGCCACATCATCTAGCATGACACCCCATCCATGAGAAATTAAATCCAGTTTATTAATGGGCCAGGGTTTCCAAATATCAAATATTCTAAAAACGATAAAAGTTATTAAGCCCCAAAAAAAGGAAATTTCAAGCCACCACAGCGCAACCCATTGACCAACCCATTCATCAATAACAATTTCACCTGGGTCATGAACAGTAAGGTGCTCCTCAATTAACTTCGATACATATACACCAATAAAAAATATAATTAAAGTGAGGAAAATAAAATAGGGTGTATTTATTTTGGGAAAAATTATACACCACGCACACAATGCTGCAAAACTACCTGCTGTCCCCGGTGCAAGGGGTAATCTCCCGATATGTCCTACCGAACTGATTATTCGGGCGATAGAAAAGCCCGTCAATGGTACCTCAAGTTAAAAATTGTTTTATGGTTAAACGATTATCATAGAGATAACTAATTCCTGTAATAGCAGTAAACAAAGTCATACCTAACATCAGGTAATAAATCACATCTTTCCATGAAATAGTTTGTAGTAGCCATTCTACCCATGCTATGGGGAGTCCTTTCAATCCCAAAAACAGTAGTATAAAAATGATTATCCCGATCTGTATTCCAGTTTTCGCTTTGGCAATATTACTTGTTACCATATTTAATCCTTTTCGAATTAGAGCCATTCGTAATCCCGTTACAAATAAATCTCTAAAAATAATCAAAATTACCATCCAGTACTCTACTACTCCTAAAATTGCAAAGGAAATAAATGCTGACGATACCAGTATTTTATCCGCTAAAGGATCAAGGAAAATGCCCTCAGGAGTTACAATTTTGTATTTTCTAGCAAAATAACCATCATACGCATCGGTAATTGATGCAATGATAAAAATGAATAATGCAAATAGATTAGCATACGGAATATCTAAAAATAGTAGTAGAATGAAAATTGGTGTTAATAGAATACGAGTAAGTGTAAGGATATTTGGAAGATTTAAAATGACGTCCTTCCTTCCATTGCTCTTAGTAATGTGGCTTCATCGGTATATTCCAATTCACCACCTACCGGCAGGCCACGAGCCAACCGAGTGATTTTTACTTTTTTATCTTGAAATAAATTCTGCAAATAAAGTGCTGTAGCATCACCCTCAAGACTTGCACTTGTTGCTAATATAATTTCCAACACAGATTCCAAACGATTTTTGAGAGTTTGAATATTTAATTTCTCTGGTCCGATTCCATCCAACGGAGAGATTAGCCCCCCTAAAACATGATACACACCCATAAAACTCTTTGTCTGTTCAATTGCAAATATATCTTTCGAACGTTCCACAACGCAAATGATTGAAGGATCTCGTTTCTTATTTTTACATATTTCACATAAGTCCTCATCAGATATTCCTCCACAAATCCTACAAGACCGTACTAGAGTTTTTACATCAACAACGGAAGAAGTAAACCTGGATGTTTCTTCCTTTTTAGATGATAAGATATGAAACGCTAACCGCTGAGCGGTTTTCTTACCGATCCCAGGAAATTTTGCAAACTCTAAAATGAGGGTTTCAACTGATTTTGGAAGTCCATTCACGGTTACATACCAGGTATTTTTAATCCTCCCAGCATACCGCCCGTAACGGAATTCATCCGTGATTGCATTTCTTCCTGCGAGTCACTGAGTGCTTTATTTATAGCTGATATGATCAAATCTTCCAGAAGTTCTTTATCTTCCTCAATAGCTTCTTTCGATATATTCAACTCTAAGATTTCCTGTTTTCCATTTATCTTAACGGTGACCAAACCACCTCCTGATTCAGCATTAATTGTTATTTTTTCCAAATCAGATTGAACATCTTCAATCCTCTTTTGAACTTCTCTTGCCTGATTTAATATATTAGACATATTACCTTTATTAAACATGGATTCTCCTAATTAATTATTTCACCATCAAACACATCAATAATTTTTGAAACGACGGCTTTTCCATTATTTTGAAGTAAATTATTATTCGTTTTATTTTTTGTATTTGTTCCCGTTTTATTTTGTTTATCATCGAGAATAAATTTTATTATGATCGGGTGAGAGATTATTTGTTCCAATGAGTGAGAAATCCAATGTTTATTACGCTCTAATACAGAAAAATTAAATTTTGGTTGGTCAAACAGTGAAATATATATTTGTTTTTGTTCTATATTTTTTACTACACAACTTTCTAGGATTGTTCCAACTGATGGCTTGTGGGAAGATACGTAATGAACAAAATCAGTCCATTTGGATTGAATAAATTCTAAGGTTAATTCATCCTGACCTTCAGCCTCCTGTTGTTTTATATCTTTTTCCGAATTTGAATCAGAAACTTCTTTTATATTTTGGTGCACATCAACTTTTGACTTTTCTTTCTTCTCTTTTATTGAAGCTAAAGGTAATGCTGGATCGGATAATTCATGTTGCACTTTTTTGTTCAAAGAAGGAGCTGTATTTTGAGGTACCACAGTCTCTTTCGCAGACTTATCTGTAATCCTGGTTTCCTTACCCTTTTCTGGACTTATTTGTTTTTGATTCTCAGATAAATCTGACATATTTATCCTTTGGATAAGGTCATCCAAGTGGAGTGAAGAATCCATCTCCAATAATTTAAAAAAAGTCATTTCTACTAATATATCTGGTTGGGATGTATATTTTAACTGATGAGATAAATCTTCTAAAATATCTGAAATTCTGAGCAAATCTCTATTATCCCAATTTTTTGTTTCAGATTGATATTTATTTTGCAACTCTTTATTTACTTCCAAAAGATTAGTTCCACCTTTCTGAGATGCAATCAATAAATTTCTGATGTGTTCATTTAATCCATTTATAAAATCCAATGGTGGGATGCCTGACGTTTGAATTTCATTCAATTTTTTAACTGTTGAATTGATATCCTTTTCATGTAAATATTTCATGATACTGAAATAGATATCAACAGGGATAAGTCCTAATACCTTTTCCGTATCTTTATAACTAATCTCATCTTCAGAATAGGCAATCACCTGTTCTAAAGTGCTCAGCGCATCTCTCATACTTCCTGTTGCCTTTACAGCTATAGCTTGTAATGATTCCTGATCAGCCAGAATAGATTCTAATTGTAAAATTTCAACCATTTTCTCTAAAATTACCTTTGATGATAAACGGTGAAAATCAAATCGTTGACACCGTGAAATAATTGTCATAGGAACTTTTTGAATATCTGTTGTGGCCAATATAAATTTTCCATGTGGAGGAGGTTCTTCCAAAGTTCTCAGAAGAGCATTAAATGCCTGTGTTGTAAGCATGTGTACTTCATCAATGATGATGATCTTATTTGGTGAATTCATAGGGGGAAATTTTATGAGTTCCCTTATGTTTCTAATCTCATCAATTCCCCGATTGGACGCTCCGTCTATTTCCAAAACATCTAAATTACGTGCCTCAGATATTTCATTACAATTTGTGCAATCCCTGCACCCGGTTCCAAGATTATTTTGGCAGTTTAATGCCTTCGCAACAATTCTTGCGGTAGTAGTCTTACCTACACCACGCGGACCAGTAAACATATAGGCCTGCGCCACTAAGTCAGACTTAAATGCATTCACAAGCGTATGCATTATATGATCCTGTCCTACAACTTCTGAAAATATTCTAGGGCGCCACTTTAGAGATAGTATCTTATGAGACATTGATTAATTGATAAATTTTACTCTAAAATCAAAGGACCAAGTTACATATGAAAAAGAGTGAATTAATAAATAGAATAAGTAAAATATGGCCGTGCACCAAGGTTGGACAATTCCTTACACAATTATGATTAAACAGTTAACTCCATTCCAGTGTCCGCCAGCACCTGATTTCCACTGTTTACCGCTGCTCCCTCCCGGGCCTGACGGAATTTACAGGAAAACCATCGCAACGAATTGAAATTTCAATATCACTTATTTTCTCTTAAAAGCGGGGAAATTGCCGCACCATGTCTTTAATCCTGCTATAGCGGATTGCAGGTTACAGGGCACCGCTACCTCCCCATCTAGCA
>CAZOUJ010000133.1:1664-4952 GCA_964582955.1 uncultured bacterium | reverse complement strand
ATTCTAATATCCTAACTTCCACTTCCTGACCCGTTTCTAATACTTCCTTTGGATGCCTAACAACCTTTGTCCAAGATAAATCAGATACATGGATGAGTCCATCAATCCCCTCTTCAAGTTCTACAAAGGCACCAAACTGTGTTAGGTTTATAACCTTTCCCTTTTGAAGGGTGCCAACCATAAATTTTTCTTCGATTGTATCCCAGGGATCTGGTTGGAGCTGTTTAACACCCAGACTGATTTTTCTATTTTCAATATCAATGGTAAGAACCTGAGCTTCAATCTCATCTCCCATTTTGTAATATTCTGATGGATTTTTGATATGTTTTGTCCATGAAATTTCAGAGACATGTATCAAACCCTCCACCACAGGTTCTATTTCTATGAAAGCACCATAATTGGTCATACTTACAATCTTACCTTTGACAACAGACTCAATTGGATATTTCTCTTTCACATTATCCCATGGATGAGTTGTTAACTGTTTCAATCCCAGAGAAATCCGTTTCTTTTCCTCATCAAAATCAATGACCTTGACAGTAAGCTTTTCATCTAATGTAACAACTTCAGATGGATGATTCACTCTTCCCCATGAAATATCTGTTATATGAAGTAACCCATCTACACCTCCCAAATCAATAAACACACCAAAATCTGTCACATTTTTAACTTGACCCTCTATAATATCTCCAATGTTGATTTGATTAAATAGATGCTCTCTTTGTTCCTTTAATTCATCTTCCAATAAAATTTTTCGGGAAACAACAATATTTTTTCTCATTTCATTAAACTTAACGATTCGGACTTCCAATTCTTTATTTAGATACAAATCAAAATCACGGACTGGACGAATATCAATTTGTGAACCGGGCAAAAACGCCTCAATATCACCAATATCCACAACCATTCCACCTTTAATTCGCCGAAGAATTTTACAAGAAATAATTTCATTATTTTCAAAGGTTGTTCTTATTTTTTTCCAGCATTTCAGGAAATCTGCTTTAGTTTTGGATAAAACCATATTCCCTTTTCTGTCTTCCAGAGTCTCTAAAAATACTTCAATCTGTTCCCCAATATTCGGTAATTTATCCTCCGGAAATTCAGATCGGTCAATGATACCTTCAGATTTAAATCCGATATCCAAAATAATATCATTATCTGTCATACCAATCACTCTTCCCGAGACTAATTCCTGTTCATCAATATCCGACAAAGTTTCCAAGTACATGGATTGAAGTTCAGCGGGGATTTCTTCCTCTACTCCTTCCTGGTCTAAATCCTCTTTATTGTATACGTTTATATTTTCAAATAAATCAGGGGATAAATAATCAATTTCAGGTATCGTTTCTTCCGTACTCACTACGGTTTCTGCACTAACTTCATCTAATATTTCTTCTGAAGAATTTTCAAGTAAAGATGTTTCCATTTCTTTTTCAACCATTATGTTTTTCCTTTTTGTATTGTTTTAATTTTCTCAACAATCATATTAACCTGTTTATAAAAATCCAAATGTGATGTATCTATTATGATGGCATCTTCAGCTTTTGACAACGGGGAGTGTACTCTGGTAGAATCTTTCCTGTCTCTATTTTTGATTTCCGTTTCAAGTTTACTGATATCTTTATTTTTCCCCAGAGTTAAAAGGTCTTTTTTCCTTCGCTCAGCTCGAATACTGGAATCGGCAATCATATAGAATTTTAAATCGGCGTTCGGGAATACAACCGTACCTATATCCCGTCCTTCAACAATATAATCTTTACCAGAAACTAATTCTCGCTGATATTTTACCATGGTCCTTCTCACAACGGGTAACGCACTAACTTCACTTACTTTCGCTGTTACCTTGGAATCTCTGATATGCTTCGTTACATCCACCTGATCTAATTCGATTATAAGTAACTTCCCAGTATAAAGAATGTTTAATTTCATAGAAGTAAGAAATGCTTCCAAAGCATTTTCATTTGTCAGTGAAATGTTTTCTTCAAGGATAGCCAGCGTGACTGCTCTATACATGGCTCCTGTATCCAAATACATAAAACTCACTTCCTCAGCAACAGCTTTAGCTGTACTGCTTTTACCAGATGCTGCAGGTCCATCAATAGCAATAATCATTACATTTAATTCTCAAAAAGCCGAGAAAGTTACTTTTATCATACTATAAAACCAATAAATAAGACAATATATGTATAACCTGAGAATTTATTTCGATCTGGAAAAAGTTTTTAATTGATTTACCTCAGTATCATTTAAAGTCCTCCACTCTCCGCATGGAAGATCCCCCAACAAAATAGGACCGTATTTTATTCTTTTCAAACTGAATATTTGTATACTTAAAAAAGAAAATATTCGTCTAATTTCCCTTTTTTTTCCGGTAAAAAGTTTTAAGTGTACGGTAACCCTTTTCTTTACCTTTCTCTGCTTTAATACTTCAGCCCGACCAAATTCACCTTTCCCGATGAAAATTCCCTTTGCAATATTATGTATCATTTTAAAATCTAAAACTTTGTCTATTTTCGCTTCATATATCCGCGGGATATGAAATTTTGGATGGAGCAATTTATTGGATAATTCTCCATCATTTGTCAATAATAATAATCCTGTTGTCATGCGATCCAGCCTGCCTATAGGGAATATTCTATCTCCTGTTTTTATATAATCCAAAACAGTTCTTCTCCCTTGGGGATCAAAAGTTGTTGTTATAACTTTGAGAGGTTTATGAAAAAGGATTACCTGAGGTATTTTTGAAATGGAGAGTTTTACCCCTTCGAATACGATATCATCTGTTTCTGCAACAGGATATGCCGGATCTATGACAAGTTTTCCATTCACGAATGTGGTAGCTTTTTGAATTAAAGCATCGGAATGTCGTCTAGATGCCACACCGGCATGGGCTAAAAATTTATTCAACCTCATGAAAAGAAAATATTACTCTCTTTCAAGAATAGCATCTTCTGAGAATATATCCACCTGCATTTCATTTGGGAGTTCTGCATTCTCAGTCAATTCAACAATTTCCTTCAGTTTAGGTATCTCAGATATTTTCCCCAATCCGAAAGCTTCAAGAAAATCATCTGTCGTTCCGTAAAGTAATGGACGACCGGGACCTTTATCCCTGCCTTTAATGCAAATCAGATTTTTGTTTAGCAATGTTTTTAAAACTCCTGAACAATCATGTGTAGCGAATGAATCATAACTATCTGTACATCCCGTAGCTGCTTGATCAATACAACCATCTTTTCTAAAATTAAAGATGAAACTATCATTTAAAATTGGTAATAACTGAAATGT
>CAZOUJ010000133.1:0-1654 GCA_964582955.1 uncultured bacterium | reverse complement strand
CCTGAACAATCAACTCCTCGAATTGACTCAATTTCAAAACGATTTACAGGCTGTTTGTAAGCTATAATTGCCAATGATTCGAGTGCAGCTGTACTCAGATAAAGTTTTCCTGTTTTATTTAATAACCTTCGAATCCAGATATCATATTCCGGACGGGAATTGAGTTGATATCCCCCTGCTATGGCCTGAATTTCAAATGCATGGTTTTCTCCATTGTATTTTTTCCTTAATATTTCAATGACAGAGTTCAGTTTTGGAGGATTATTTTCAAAAATCTGATTTACATGTTTTTGTGTTAAGGGATGTGGACTTGCAAATAAAAGCGCTTCAATAATGAATAGCTCTTCCTGTTCAACAATAGACATCAGTTCTTTTCCGATATAAGTTGAATTTCTATATCACTGAACAATTCGTTCTGGATAAGGAAAATTTTTGATTCACGGATTAGATCAAGGATTGCCAGAAATGTAATAATAATTTCAATTTTATCTTTTAAACGTTTAATGAGGGAGGAAAAACTAAGGATCCCATCCCCATCCACAAAAGCAAGTAACTTTGCTTTTTGGTCTTCTATACTTAAGGGTTCCCGATGTAGTTCATATTGGCTGATCACAGGTCTGTTATCCATAGCAGTCTTGAAATATGTTGCAATATCAAATAGAGAAACATTTCGCACAAAGACCGTAGCATCCTCTTCAACAGAAGCAATATCCTCAATTCTTCCTCTTGTAAAATAATGACTTCGGATTTCTGCCATCGAATCCAAAGATTGTGCTGCATCCTTATAACGTTTGTATTCTAATAACTGCATCACTAATGGAAGCCGGGGATCTTCAATGTCATCGTCATCATCATGGGAAGATAATGGTAAAAGCATTTTCGATTTTATTCTCATCAATGTTGCAGCCATGTGGATAAACTCACCAGCTAATGCAATATTTACTTCTTTTGCTGTTTGTAATGTTTCCATATAATCTGCTGTTATTTGCGAAATTGGAATATCATAAATATCCAATTCATCCCGTTTGATAAAATAAAGGAGAAGATCAAGGGGGCCTTCAAATTGGTCTAACTGTACTTTATACATATGAATTCATTTATGATTGGATGGATAAAATCCTATTTTTTTATAGACCTTACGTAAGGTTTTAGTAGCTATTTTATTGGCCTTTTTTCGTCCATTTTCCAGAATTGAATTTAAAAAAAATCTGTCTCCCATTATCTTATCATATTCATTTTGGATAGGTCTGAGAGCATCAATAGTTAATTCAGAGAGTTCAATTTTCAAATCTGAATACATTTTCCCATCAAAATGAGCTTCTATTGCAGATATTTCTAATCCTGTGAGACCGGAGTAAAGGTTCATTAGATTTGCCACTCCAAGTCGTTTTTTCGGATCAAATAGAATCCGTTTCCCTGAATCAGTTACTGCCCTTTTTAGTTTTTTTCGAATGATTTCTGGTTTGTCTAAAAGAGTAATAATGTTGTTTAAATCCGTATCAGATTTTGACATCTTTTTAGTCGGATCCTGAAGACTCATAATGCGAGACCCAATACTTGGAATAAAAGGTTCAGGAATGGTAAAAGTATCTGAATAGCGTGAATTAAACCGCTGTGCCAAATTACGGGTTAATTCTATGTGTTGTTTCTGATC
>CAZOUJ010000132.1:0-4968 GCA_964582955.1 uncultured bacterium | reverse complement strand
AAATGATCCTTCCCATGGATTTTGGGTGATCTTCTTCAGGTTTATGATCACTTAATACCATCATGTGGAGAATTTCTTTCATTGCCGTATAAATAATAAAAACTCCTCCAAAAATCATAATGATACTGTGGAGATTAAATTTCCCTTCAATTATATTTGAAAAACCAATATTAAAAACTGTGTTATTAAAAGAGTGAATGAGGTTCATGATGATAAATAGTAGGACGATACGGAATACTATGGCAATGCCGATTCCCCAACGTCTCACCATGACCTGCTTCTCATGGGGAGCTCTTTTGGACTCAATTGAAATGTATAGCAGATTATCAAATCCCAGAACTGCTTGGAGCAAGATGAGTAATCCCAGGGTTAATAAGTTTTCTAAAGTGATTGCAGTCTCTTTTTTCTAGTTCAAAATTTACTCCATCCTCACTTTTTTACCAAGAGGTGGAAATGTGATAAAATAAAATTTTCTCTTAGTCCGTTAATTCTGAGCCACAGTTACTGCAGAATTTTGCATCTTCGTCCAATCCTGATTTTTCACAAATAATACATTCACGTTTTTTAGGTTGCTTTGCAATGTGGTTAATTTCCGAACTTACTATACCAGTCGGAACAGCAATGATACTGTAGCCCATTATCATGATGATTGCAGCTATGGCCTGTCCTAGGCTTGTATCTGGTGAAATATCCCCATATCCAACAGTTGTCAATGTGACAATAGCCCAATAGATAGCACGGGGTATACTGGTAAATCCTGGTGTTTCTCCTTCTATCAAGTACATGAGTGAGCCAAGAATTACAACGATATTCATAATAAAAAAAAGAAATAGGTAAATCTTTCTACGGCTGGCAACCAGTGCTTTAACTAATAATTCAGCCTCACCCATATACAGAACAAGTTTCAAAACCCTGAAAACTCTCAGAACTCTCAATACACGAATCACAACGAGGACCTCTGTTCCAGGAATGAACAGACTTAAATAGGTAGGAATCACAGCAAGAAGATCAATAGCTCCAAAAAAACTGAAAATATATGAGGAGGGTTTTTTAATACAATATATGCGAAGAAGATATTCTACTGTGAACATGATTGTGAATATCCATTCTGCAGCAATAAGAATATCTCCGTATTTTTGATGATAATAAGCCACACTATCGATCAATACAACAATAATGCTTAGAATAATTGAGGCTATAAGTACAATATCAAACCACTTTCCTGCCCATGTGTCCGTACCAAATATTATTACCTTAATTCGTTTTCGTATGGTTTGCATTATTTATCTAATTTTCCATTCACTCTTAATACCTGATCAAAATTAATGTAAAATCTATCCCAGATTATTATAAACAAAAAACCTCAATTTGCTTGCACTGGTGAGTTCATTAAACAGATTGTAGTTATTTCAGTTTACACTGTCCCCACTTTTTTACTAAGAGGTGACTTCTATTAACAACACCAATTCCCTGGTATGTACTAATTTAGGTTGAATTCAGCAATTCCCTCGTATAGTCATGTTTTGGACTTGAAAATAAATCGCCAACATCTCCTTTTTCGATGCATTTACCATCTTTCATAATCACTACACTTTGGGCGATATATCGCACTAAGGAAATATCATGGGTGATAAAAAGGCATGTCAGGTTCATGGTTTTTTGAAGGTTAACAAGTAAGTTAATTATTTGTGCCTGAGTAGAAATATCTAGTGCTGATGTAGGTTCATCCAAGATCAATAGCTCAGGTTTGTCAATTATGGCCCTGGCAATGACAGCTCGCTGAACTTGACCCCCGGACAATTCATATGGAAATCGCTGGAGCAGGTCATGAGATAGCCCTACCTCACGTGCTATTTTGAAAACCTCTGTTTTAAATTTATGTTCAGGTTTTTTCTTGCTAATGGTTAAAGGTTCTGCAATCGATTTCCAAATACGTGTCCTCGGATTCATTCCTTCCCAGGGATTTTGAAAAACAACACCTAAATGTAACTTAGATTTGTTGTTATCTCCCTCCGAAACAGAAATAGTTCCACTATCCGGTGTAATAAGCCCTAAAATGATTCTTGCTAATGTTGTTTTACCACATCCGGATTCTCCAATAATAGCAGTGCATTCACCTTCCCTTATATTGAAACTGATCTCTTCTAACGCATTTACTTTTTTTAATTTGCTCCAAAATACTTTCCGTACATTTTCAACCTTGAGCAGAATATTGGTCACCTAATCTTTTCCCTCATAAAGAAAACATCGAGTTTTCTGATCTTCTGTAATTTGGTAGAGCCTGGGATTATCAGTTTGGCACCTATCCATTCTTTCTGAGCACCTGGTATAATATACGCACCCTTTGGATAAAAATTGTAAGTTTGATATATCTTCTTCCTTTAGTGAACTTTCTTTCCCGTTGTAATTAAACCATTTTAAAAGATCAATCACATAGGGATGTTTAGGGTGATTGAATATTTCATTTTCAGTTCCTTCTTCCACAATCTCCCCCGCATACATAACAGCGACCCTCTTACAAAGATTTTGAATAACTGATGCATCATGGGAAATAAACAAGATTGTTAAACTGTATTGGTCCTGCAATTCTACAAAAAGATCCAGGATTTTATTTCTGGTAATTTTGTCTAGGGCTGTTGTTGGCTCATCTGCAATAAGGAGTTTAGGCTTTAGCGCTAAAGCTATAGCAATAAGAACCCTTTGAATTTGGCCTCCCGAAAGTTGAAAGGGATAACTATTAAATATACGGTCAATACCATTTAATTTTACAGTGGAAAGCCATTTTTTTGCTATTTCTTCACTCTCACTTTTGTTCAGCCCATTACAATTTTTCAATATTGATTTTAACTGGGAGCCAATGGTGTGCAAAGGGTTAAAAGCTCCTGCAGTATTTTGAGGAATGAATGCAATATCCTTTCCCAAAACAGAGCGCATACTTTTTTTGGATAATTGATGGAGCTGTGTCCCATTCAAGTTTATTTGTCCAAACGTTCTTTTAGTACCATGAGGGAGCAGTCCCATGATTGCTTTGGCAGTCATGGTTTTTCCACTTCCTGTTTCACCCATGATCCCAAGTGCTTCACCCTTTAGGATCTTTATATCAATATTTTTAAGTATCGAGGATTGAATGTTTTTTGTTGAACTAACGCAAAGATCTTTCACCGATAAAATTTTTTCCATAATAATTTTAATTTAATTGAGGATCGTAGTGGTCCCTTAAACTTTCTCCAAGATAATTAAACAGCACACCCGTTACAAAAAGTGCCAGTCCCGGAGGTAGCACTACCCACCATGTGTAGAGAAAACTGACCCGAGCCTGAGTAATCATCAGTCCCCATTCAAACTGTGGTGGCTGTGCTCCAAGTCCAAGAAATGAAAGCCCCGCCGCCATTAATATAGCATAGCCAACATCCATGCTTGCCTGTGTCAGTATGGGTGGAAAAATATTTGGTAAAATGTGTTTAGTCAGAGTGTGCCATAGATTAGCACCCAAAACATTGGCAGTTTCTACATACCCTGAAAGCTTGATCTCCATTGTTTTAACTCTTCCAATACGAACATACCAGGGAAACCAAGCTATGGCGATCGCTACAGTTACACTGGTAAGTGAGGGTCCAAGTACAGCAGTAATGGTAAAAGGCAGAATGAGTGGAGGAAAAGCAAGAAACCCATCAGAAACTCGCATGATGATATTGTCCACCACCCCACCATAATAACCGGCAACCATTCCAATTGGAAGACCAATAAGAATAGCTAGGAAAACAACCCCTATGCCTACCATAAAAGATGCTCTTGCGCCCATAAAGGTGACCGATAATAGATCTCGTCCCAATGAGTCTGTCCCGAAAGGAAACTCAAAGCATGGAGGAACGAGAAATCTATCAAAATGAAGTTCGTACTGGGCTTTTTCACCTCCTCTAAGTTCTGGAATTAAGTAGCTAAGAATAATTACCATTGTTAACAGCATCATGGGAATAACAATATTACGTGATAATCTCGGAATCATTAGTTTACTTCCCCAATACGAAGTCTAGGGTCTAAATAGTGACACGCAATATCTACCAAAAAGTTAATCATGACATAAACTGCTGAATAAAGAATAGTGACCCCCATAACAGAGGGAAGATCACTAGTGGAAATTGATAAATAACCGAAGTGCCCCAAGCCGGGCCAATCAAAAATAGATTCCACGAGAAAAGATCCCCCTAAAAGCATTCCATATACAAGCCCAACTACAGTTACAGATAAAATAAGACTGTTCCTAAGAGCGAATCTGAAAAGAATAATCAGAGGGCCAAACCCAAATGTTTGATAAGTCATAAAATAATCTTGCTGTATATTTTCCAGTACTGCGGAACGAACGGTACGGATTATAATACCTACAATAGAAAAGCTAAGACAAATCACAGGAAGAGCTATATGTCTCACAGCATCCAAAAACATTTCCCAGTTTCCTGATAATAAGGTGTCCACAACTAAAATGCCAGTTTGAACGCTTAATTCTGAACTCTGAAATTGTGCAGAAATCCGGCCCTGTAGTGGAAACCAGCCCAGCTCCCCAAATAAAAGTATTTGTAAAAGCATTCCGGACCAAAAAACAGGTAAAGCAAAACTGGTAAATGAGATAGTCCGAATAAATAAAGATAATTTTGTGTTGCGATAATAGGCTGAAAGAACACCTAAGGGAAAACCTATGAGAATTGCAAGAAATAGTGCAATTGTCACAAGTTCAAAAGTTGCAGCAAAACGGTTTCCCAACTCAAAAGAAACAGGATTTTTTGTTCTAAGGGATGTCCCGAGATCACCTCTAGCCAGATCAGTTATGTAAATCCAAAATTGTTCTATAAGTGGTTTATTTAGTCCTAATTTTTCATTCACTGATTCCAGTTGCTCAGCCGTTGGGTGCTCTCCAAGGATTAATAATGCAGGGTCTCCGTGGAGTAAACGAGAGAGAAAAAATGTAATAAT
>CAZOUJ010000131.1:1469-4993 GCA_964582955.1 uncultured bacterium | reverse complement strand
AGAGGTACAATTGTGGACGTTGTGATAGATGAACTTTGAACCATGATTGTTAGTATCATTCCAAATACTATTGCGCGCAACGCTGTTTTAAATATATACTGGTCAAAATACTGTTTAATATTATCCAGAACCAAACTTCTCAACAGTTTAACAATACTAAATAACATTAAAAATGTTAATACGACACTAATGAAAATATAGAGCGCATTATTATCAAAGCTTAAACTTTCAAGATGCTTGGATCCCCATTTAATTGCTGTTTTAATTGGACTTTTAAACACCTCATCCGCACTAATGGTACCAAAAAGTAGAGTACCTAGCCCTGTGGCTGCTTTTTCTATAAATCCAAAGGCAATTTCAAGGGGAAATAAAATCAGTACTGCCAGAATATTAAAAAAATCATGAACCGTTGATGCCGAAAAAGCGCGCTTAAATTCGTTTCCTCGATTCATATGACCAATGGAAACAATCGTGTTTGTGACCGTTGTACCTATGTTAGCCCCCATAATCATAGGTATTGCACCGGAAAGGCTGACCGCCCCACCGCTGACCATCCCTACAATAATGGATGTGGTTGTTGATGAGCTTTGAAATAATGTAGTGGCCAAAATACCAATAAATAGTGCTAACAAAGGATCGCTGGTGGTTGTCATTATTTCTTTTGCAAAATCTCCACCCATATTTTTTATCCCAGATGAAAGACCCTTTATACCTACAAGAAATAAATAGAGGCATAGAAAAACACCATTAATCTTTAAAATTGTTTGTATATGTTCATTTTTCATTTTCAGTCTATCTCAAACTCATACTTTTTATTATTTATTTAGATGATTCAAATTCAAAAATTGAATTGAAAATTGATTGCAATTTCTGAATTTGAATCATCACCTTCATTAGTGATTCTGAAATTTGGTGCTATAATCAAACCACTCCCAGCCGTGTATCCACACCCTATAATCATGTAGGATTCCGAGTCAGATTCAATTGTATTTAAATCATATCTGCTATAAAGAGATAAAGAACTATCCATTTCCCAGTTTATATATCCTGAAACTAAGGATTGATTTACATTGTTATTCAAAGCATTGTACTCTAAACCGACCCTGAAAGAATTATTACAATATCCGGAAAATATTCCTATTACAGTAGAAACTGAATCTTCATGAAAAGGTTCGTAAGAAAGTACAGTGCCAAAATTAATGCCTTCATTTTTTGATAGATTCTTTTCACCCGACACTAATTGAATTGATATTTTTTTATACTTGTCATTTTCTGAACTCTTATATCCAGAACCATTAGTAATCATAGAACTAATGTAGATGGACTCTGTAAGGTCCCTTGAAAAACCAATTCCGAAATCTGCAGAACTGGAATATTTATTTTTATCCATAGCCGTTTTTGCGATAAATCTGTTTCCCCAGGTTTTTTCCTGAATGTTGAACATGTTCATTCCCAAAATGCCAATTGATAATTTACCGTACCTGGTTTTCCATGAAGCGTTTGCTTTTTTAAGGTAAATACTTTTTGGTTCTGCTTTATAGTCTACATCAGTCTGTAGTGTGAATGAGAGGTCAGATGACTTTTTATTTTTATAAGTAAAATATGCCCGTTTAATTCCAAATGCATTGGAACCATCTTCCTGTCGAATAAAATCAAAATAAATTTTACTATTAATTGCACTCTGTTCTGTACAAAATGCAAAACTGAGAAATAATAAAGAATTGATTATACGAGTTTTTTTCTTATTTACTGAAAACAACATAATTATTTCGTCCTATTTAAAAATGCTACTTGCATCTTTCACCGTTCTGGATGAGAAAATGTTGATTCATTTTTTTGATGTCTTTTGCATTTAATTCTTTCGGAAGATGAGTAAGAGATTTAACGATTGTAGATTTAAATTTGTCAAGGTAATCGGAAAGGCTTAAATAAATCCATCTACCCTCTTTTCTTTTTTTGATTATTCCTGCATTATCAAGAATATTTAGATGTTTGGAAACATTATACTGGGGAATGTTTAGTATATCAGCTAAATCACATTCACATAATTCCTCTTTGGCTTTTATAAGGATATAAATGATACGAAAGCGTGTTTCTTCTGAAAGGGCCTTAAATATTTCTAATGGATATTCCATAACCATAAGAAATTAGTTAATAGTTGCATATATGCGCAACTATACAAGTATACTAAACTTATTTAACCAGCAACATTTTCCCGGTTTGAGTGGTCCCATCATATGTGATTTGATAAATATAAATCCCTGAGCTTACATTAATTCCATATTTATTTCTTCCGTCCCAATTAATATAATGGATTCCCGGTTCTTGAAACTTATGTTCTAATTGTTTTACTTCCCTTCCCAAATGATCAAAAACAGTCAGCTGAATTTCTGAATGATTGGGTAAGAAATATTTAATGGTTGTTGAAGGGTTAAAAGGGTTTGGATAATTATTCAAAAAAGAATATGTCTGAGGAATCCTTTCATATTCAATATTAAGTGAAGTTGGCACAAATTTAATCGCCATTTCATTTGTCAAGCCAGATGCATTTTCTGCTTGCTGATTAAAAAATATATACTCAACACCTTCATCTTTATTTGGGGACTCGATACCAATTGTGCACCCATGATCATCTACATCATTTATTTCTTTATATTGAAATAATATTTCCCCATTCGATGATAATATCAGTTGGAATGTTTCCTTTGGGCAAGAACTATCATCACCTGGAATACAATCCTCGTCATGCTGTCCATTGGCTATATTGTTCCACTGAATAATAAATCTATTGTTATCTACATCTTGGAAGGAATACACATCTAACGGTTCAGCACCATTATTATCATCCAGGTCATCGTAAAATGGTGCAAGCATCCCATAGGGACCAATGGGGTGTGTTATTGAGTTATTGAAAAAATGACTGAGAGAATTACATTCTCCATTGTTGTCTCCATCAAAACAGGGTAAAAAAGATGCCCATCCATTAGAACAAACAGTCATAGAATTAAAAACTTCACCGTAATAGGGGAAGCCAAAGCCAATGCCAACATCGTTAATATGACTGTCATCGGTCAGACCAAGATTGGTACCAACATCACTTATCTCAACCCAGTTGTAAACTGGTGCATTTTCATCTCCTGAATTAGAATCATAAAAATTAATCAATTTTCTAAAGTCCACACCGATACATTAGAATCATAAAAATTATAGGTAGTCCCCCCTGACTGGGGAGCAGGAATCTCGTATGGATCTGGATTAAAAGCTGATCCATCATCAGTGATAAAGGTCAGCTCTATTTGTTTTTGAAAAAACTGAGGTTTATTTAGATAAAGATATAGAGTTTCTCCCTCTGGAATATCCGCAAAATTTATATCTAGTATTCCATTTTGATTGGACAGCCCCTTTCCCACAAGCTCACCATTATACATCAGTGCTCCAACTACATCCATAATTGTATTTCCTGATTCATCGGTGATGACGGTAGTTAAATAAGACTGACTGAGAGATATATTATGCTCAATATC
>CAZOUJ010000131.1:0-1421 GCA_964582955.1 uncultured bacterium | reverse complement strand
AAATTCCCCGGCTCTTTCAACCAAACTGGCAGACTGGGATCACCCAAAACGCCATAAACATGATGATAAAACTCGGCTATGTTTTGACCGTTCACAGCATAATCGGGGAATTCAGTTTGAATCGCCTTTTTACCTGCGTGAAGGGCAGGACCTAGCTCTGGTATTCTTTCTTCCAACAGTTCATCCCACATGACTCCACACATCACGTTGTTGAACCGAGTGTCCGTATCCAAGTCAGATGGACCAATCATTGCAGCAGCACCTTTGGGATTTGAGATACTGCCAGCCTTTAGCATATACTCACCAAAACACTGCTCTATATTATTTCCAAAGTCTCCGGTGTTGCAGACAAAACTCATAACTATGGGTAATTTCCATCCATTTGTTAATTCATCAATGTTTTCCTAGTGAAAATAAGGTTTGTGCCACCCATTAGCATCTCCCCAACCTCTATAATTGATCACTCCTACCCCTGCATTCCAGGAAGAAGCGGTCTGAGCATTTTCCGTATTTTGATTCTGTCTATGGAAAAAGGCTGTATCTACCTCTGAATAACCATAATTATACCATTCATCCTGCAGCCAGAGGGATGTCCAAACCGGCGTTACGGGCCAAGTGTTAGGTGCATCATCCTCACCGTTATAATTCCCCGCAACCAATAATCCTTGATTTAGATAACTGTAATCTAATATTTCATCCATTTTTATATATTGGATACTTCTCATTTTCAAGCTGATAAAATCTTGAATTTGTCTTATTGACCATCTTCCTATGAAAAATTTATTGTCAGTGACATCGTCGCCAAAAAATGTGTATGGATAATCGGTCACATCATCCTCATTTTCATTATAGGAACCGATGTAAAAGGAAGGAATAGCATAGTTTCCATTAACATCTCCTACCAATAAAACATATTCCATAAGTGGGTCCTGTTCTTCTATATACCATTGCAAATATGATTTTAAATTATTTGCTGTTCCACCTACATCATTAAAATTTTGTATGACTACATCGTAACCTTGGGATTTTTTGAAATCCACAAAATTACCAGTATTATCATCAGTTAAATAACTTCCCAAACTTGTATCAGATAGAATGATCATATAGGTCCCGCGGGTATAGGAGTGACCCTGGTCCTCTTGATGAAAATAACGCTGAGTTAGGGGTAAAACGTCTGCATTTAAAGTTGAGAAAATTATAAAGATAATTATAGTGAATCGGTTGCTCATTAATTTTTCCTTATTTTAGTACAATCATTTTTCTGAATTGGGTGTGTTTTTCATTTTTAATGGAATAAAAATATAATCCACTGCTGAGTTGGTCTGCTCGGTATGAAATAGTATGTGATCCCTTTTGGTAAAAGGATGTTTCCTTCACATTGCTCACTACCCTGCCCTGTAAATCATATATTGTAAAATCAA
>CAZOUJ010000130.1:0-5011 GCA_964582955.1 uncultured bacterium | reverse complement strand
CAGTTTGAGCTGTTGTATACCAATCCCGGCTATAAAATGCCGGAGACCAGCGGAAAATTTGGTATTTACGGAGATCCAGACTTGGAACCTCAGAAAACCACCAGCTACGAATTAGGTCTCCAACAAGAAATAACCCGTGACCTGAAAATTGAGGTAACCGGTTATTTTCGCGATGTACGGAATTGGGTATCTACAGGAATTCCCATTGATCTTGGTGGCGGTGCATCCTACTTTACATATGTGAACAAGGATTATTCAAATGTACGAGGCGTTATCATTACAGTGGATAAACGATTTGCTAATTATTATGGCTGGCACATGGATTACACCTATCAAAATGCTGAAGGGTCTAACTCTAATCCAGATGAAGAATTCGGTGCCATTTTAGATAACAGTGAACCTAGACGCTCCATCATTCCACTGAATTGGGACCAAAGGCATACATTGAATGTGTCCGCCTACACCAGTTTTCGTGGTTGGGGTGGTCATATCCTCATGCAGTAGGGCAGTTGATATCCATATACTCCTTTTTACACAAGTTCATCTCACCAGTGACAAACTCTGGCAAATGTTCTTATCCAAAACAGTCGCCGAAAACAACCAACCATTAATTTTGATTTAAAACTATTAAAGGATATAAAGATTGGAAATTTTGCAAATGGTCGCATCTATATCACTATTAATAATTTATTTGATAAAAGAAACGAAATTACTATTTGGGGAGATACAGGTAGGTCCAGTGGTACTGCTGAACAAACTCTTGCAGAAGAAAATGATGATGGAAACCCGCTGAGACCCAATACCATATCTGATTATTACAACCATCCTGAATGGTATTCTGATCCACGGAATATACAACTTGGAGTTCAGATATCATTATGAGAAAGAATACCATATTGATATATATATTGTGGTTTTCTTTTGCTTTAGCACAATTTGAAGCAGGACAACATAACCCTTCTGATGAACGTGGTGACCCAAATTACAGGCGTGATACAAACATTGATATTAACAGGGTTAGAGCAACTGTATTTAATTATGGGATCACGGGAAGAACTGGAGCTGATCCTTCACAATATCCTTTTGAATGGCCCGTAAACTCCGGGAAAATGTATATTGCCATGACCGCTTTAGCTGTTGGAGCTGAAGTAGTCAATGAAGATTCAACTCTCAAGCCTCTAGTAACCATCCCCTTTCGTTCTGATCAAAGTGGAAATTCAATTGCATGGCAACCAGTATCTTCATACTTAAATCCCAACTCTGAAAAGCTTGCAAAGAGTGATAATGAAGATACCTGGCCATTAAACTGGCCAGACAAAATGAATGATGAGACTGACCCGGGTTGGCCCGGATCATGGAATGGGTATTTTGGTAAGAACCAATTCAACGCTGAGCAGGAAATATACTATAAAATTTCTGATGACCGAAATTTTGAACCAGGTTATGCCTATGTCCCAGATACCACTGATCTCGATCGACAGGGCGCAGGGTTTTTGACAGGTGTACGAATTATGGAATGGAATCAGATTCTCATTGAGGATGTGGTGTTTATCCTTCACGAGGTAAAAAATGATGGAACAAAAGATTTAGAAAAAGTTGCATTTTCTTTATGGCTTGCTGACTTGGTTGGTGGAGACGGCGACTCATCAGATGATACTCCTGATTTTGATCTTATCTATGATGTGGCATGGTCAATGGATGGGGACGGAATTGGAAACTTAGCTTTTGGTGGAGATCCTGTAGGGGTGGCAGCTACATCCTTTATTGAAACTCCCGGTAATAATATAGATAGAATTGATAATGATGGAGATGGTGAGAGTAATGGTCCCGTTGTTAGTGAAGATATGATTGAGAATAACCTGGATGGTTTAGATAATAATGAAAATGGTCTTATTGATGAAAACATGACCCATGTACCTTTTGGAGATGAGGTAGGTGTAACTTATGCCGACAGAATAGATAATAACGGTAATGGAGAACCAGGAAGTCCTGTTATTACTGAAGAAATGATAGAATCTGCTTCAAATCAATGGCATATCTGGCCACCTCAATCTATTAATGATACAATTCAAGGAACTTCCATTCACTTAATTGGAGTGGAAAACGATGACCTTGGGAGAGTATATGCAGATGGTGTTGATAATAATAACAGTGAAGATTATCCTTCAGGAACAGGAGCAGAACTTAATTCCCCTGTAATTGATAGTTCTATTGTATTATCAGCAGAAAATGACCCTTATAAACGATACGCAGTATCAGGAACAGATATTATTCTATATGACATAGGGTGGGAAGACCTTGGGTTACGCTATGCTGATGGCATTGATAATGATGGAGATGGTGCTGTTGATGAAGGAATTGATGAGGGCATTGATGAAATGATAGATGAATCCCGGGATGACTTTATTGATAATGATAATGACTGGGACTGGGCCAATGATGACGTGGGATTATATGGAGATGGATCAGGAGGAACTGATGCAGGTTCATATGATCAAACACCCACTTCCGGTTCTGGATCTGGGTTCCCGGGGGAACCTAATATTGATAAGACTGATGTATCAGAATCAGATCAGATGGGATTAACATCAGTGGGGTATGCACCAGCAGGTGGTATCAATATAAACAATAGCTCAAATTTATGGGGTACTCTCATGAAGCCAGGAGATTATTGGGATGGTGTAATCGTCTCTCCTGACAATGATCTATTCGTTACATCCGGATATTTCCCTTTAAAAGCAGGACAAACGGAGAGAATTGCTATGGCTATATGCATGGGGAATAATGAATCTGATGCCTTAATGAATAAGTCAAATGCACAAACCGCATATGATTTTGATTATCGATTTGCTAAATCACCTAACCCTCCAAATGTCACTGTAGTTTCTGGGGACGGCAAAGTGACACTCTACTGGGATAGCAGCGCTGAGAATTCTTACGATGCATTTATGGATGAGATCGGTGGAAATCCTTATGATTTTGAAGGATATAAAATATATCGTGCAACTGATTTGGAATTTAACGATGCCTATAAAATTACTGACGGAGATGGAAATCCCACCTTCTTTAAACCTTATGAACAAAATGGACAACCTGCTAGATGGGATAAAATTAATGGAAAAATAGGATGGCATCATTTAGATCTGAATGGCGCATTATTCTATCTTGGGGATGACACTGGACTCCAGCATTCATATATGGATTATGATGTAGTGAATGGACAAACTTATTATTATGCTGTGGTTGCTTACGATTTTGGTGGAGACGAAACCAATAATATCATTCCCAGCGATTCACCTATGAGAATTAGGCTAAACTCTCTAACAGGAAATTTGGAAATGGGTCCAAACGTGGTGAAAGCCATACCCACCCAGCCTTCTTCCGGATATATCTCAGGTCATATTGAAGATGATTATATCAAACATATAAGCGGTACATCCACTGGGAGTGTCCTGTTTGAAGTAATTAACCCGGCACAAATAATGGATGAACAAAATTATCGAATCACATTTACGGATACTATTCTGCCTAAGGATCCTGAAAATATGCAATCTTATGATACCCTTACTACACAGTTCTGGTATTTGGAAAATATGACAACGGGAGATACACTGGTAAAACCTGAATTTTTTATTCTTGACTCCCTTTATACATTTGAACCCTTCATCGATTTAGGGAATGGGCTTTGGGATGAGGGAGAACCTCTAGTTGATATTGATAATGATGGAGCATGGGATGATGCAGAACAATATGAGGTTCTGGATGGAAATATCATTCAATTCACTGATGAAAATAGTAATGGTGTTTGGGATGATGCGGAAGAATTTACAGACTTAGGTAATGGTGTTTGGGATCCTGCTGAAACTTACAGTGATTTGAATAATGATAATTCTTGGGATTCAGGAGAACCATGGGAGGATATAAATAATGATGGATATTGTGGTGTTGACATTAACTATGATGATATAATTGGTGATGATTTGGATGGGGATGGTTTTTGTGATGGTGAAGTTTGCTATGACATTAATAGTAATGGGTGTGACCCAAATGATCAACCCTACTTTGAAGTTAATGTTAACGGCATGTGTGATTGTCCCGAACCCTATATGGACTTAAACGATAATGGTTCTTTTGAAACTCCATAACCATTGAATGATATGAACGGTAATGGTATATGGGATGGTGCGGAAGAATATATAGACCTGAATGAGAATGGAACATGGGATATTAGTATACTAGAAACAATTGTGGATACGATAATTTATCTTAATCCACTTCCAGAACATAATGACTTTATAGTCACAGATGGTTTTCGTCTTCAATTTCAAAATGAAGATAATATTTCCTTTGATGAAGAATCTTCATATTGGAATAATGATTCACTTTGGGATTTTGATGTCAGAACATATGTAAGCAGCCAAGGTCAAGGTGCAGCTCTTCCAAATGACTACAGGGTTATATTCCTAAATGTTATTGTTTTTCAAGTGTTGGCGGAAACCCATGTGAATTAGATATACCAGAATTATGTCAAACAACATATTTTTCTTCAAAACCCACTAACTTTAAAATTCAAAAACAAGTATCTGACCCTGAAAATGAAACTATGATATGGGAAGATATCCCTTTTGCTTTTGGAGACTTTTCCCCCTATGATTCCACTGATTTTCTATCTCATCCTGATGGAATATTTAATGCTGACTGGCGAGAACAGGACTGGATCATCTTTCTCGATCATACAGATGAAAATGGGAATCCATCAGCAAGTTGGCTGTTCAGGCTTGCTTACCCGGGCAGCAATGCTCCCCAGTCTTTATGCTGTAACGAACCGCAAATTGGTGATACAGCTTTTGTATTTATCAAAAAACCGTTCTTAAAAGAGGATGTATATGAGTTCACAACCATTGCATCAAGAATTGATCCTGTAAAAGCCAATCAAGATAGATGGGAAACAAATATAAAGGTGGTTCCAAATCCTTATTTTGCTGCATCTGCATTTGAGCAGAAAAATACG
>CAZOUJ010000129.1:0-5059 GCA_964582955.1 uncultured bacterium | reverse complement strand
CATAATTATGTTGAAGAAGTTACTCCCAAAATGTGTAATCGGGTCCAACGTTATAAATTAAAAATACCAATTTTTGAAAGTATGGGTATTGAGGATGAAATCGCTAAACTTATGCGACCAAAAGTATGGTTGAAAAGCGGCGCATATATCATTATTGAGAAAACAGAAGCGATGGTTGTAGTTGATGTAAACAGCGGTAGATTTATCGGAAAAAAACTGCACGAACAAAATTCGTTAAAAATTAATTTGGAAGCAGGCCGTGAAATAGCTCGTCAACTACGACTAAGAGATCTCAGTGGATTAATTGTCATTGATTTCATCGATATGATGAAGGAAGAAAACAAGAAAAAAATATATTATGAAATGCGAAAGGAATTGAAAAAGGATCGAGCTAAAGTTGCCGTTTCGCATATCTCAGATTTTGGAATACTTGAGATGACCCGTCAAAGGATCAGATTAAGCCTTCTGGATTCCATGAGTGAAGTATGTCCAACATGTTATGGTTCAGGACGAATTATCTCAAAAGATACTTTAATTACTAGAATTGATCACTGGCTACGGCGTTATAAAATCAAGAAAAATGATCTGAGGCTAAGGTTACAACTCCATCCAGAAATTTCTGAATATATTTTAAAAGAGAAAAAAACAGTATTACGTGGACTAATGTGGAAACATTTCACACATTTAAAAATTGAAGAGAACTCTGAAGTTTCAAGAGATGATTTTCGTTTTATTCATTCCAAAACAAATGTGGATGTGACCAAAGAACTAGAACTTGGAAAGGATAAATAACTCTGTTAAATTCATCATCTTTTTTAGGAAAAAAATGTACGCAATAGTAAAAATAGCAGGAAAACAATACAAAGTCTCTAAGGGAGACAAAATAAATACACCCTCTCTTGATTCCAAACCAGGAACCAACGTGACATTTGACAACATCTTAGCAACGGATGATGGGAAAAAGACTACATTTGGAAATCCCTTTGTAAGAAATACGACTGTAACGGCTAAAGTGTTGGAACACGGACGCACAAAAAAACTTTTAGTCTATAAGAAAAAAAGACGAAAGGGCTTCGAATGTAAAAATACTCATCGTCAAGGATTCACAATGTTAGCAATAGAAAAAATTACAACTAAAAAACCTGCTGCAAAAAAGACAAGTACAAAAACTAAAGCGAAAACTCCAGCTAAAAAAGTAACAAAAAAAGTAACAGCTAAAAAATCTACCAAAACAAATGAGGAAAAGTAATGGCACATAAAAAAGGACAGGGAAGTTCCAGAAATGGTCGTGATTCCAATGCAAAACGTTTAGGTGTAAAAGTAGCTGACGGGCAGTCTATCAATGCTGGTGGAATCATTCTAAAACAGAGGGGAACTAGAATTCATCCCGGAACAAATGTCAGAAGAGCACAGGATGACAGTCTGTTTGCCATTGCATCAGGTGTCGTAAAATTTCAGAAAAAAGGGCGAAACAAAAAATCCGTCAGTGTCATTTCCTAATTTGTTATTATTGCAATAATAATTAAAAAGCCCTCAGGGGCTTTTTTTATTCATAAAGGAAAAATATTATGAAGAAACTTTACGTTTTGCCCCTTTTAATTATTTTACTTATAAACGGATGCTCAATTATAAATAATAGTGTTTCCCTAGAGATACCGAATAAAGGAGAAAAGAAATTAGGTATTGATCCTCATGTTACCATTGGAAAACTCAATAATGGGTTGACCTATTATATAAGGGAAAACAAAAAACCTGAAAATAGAGCCGATTTCCGTCTGGTTGTAAATGCCGGTTCTGTCTTGGAAAATGAAGATCAGCAAGGGCTTGCCCATCTTGTAGAACATATGGCTTTCAACGGAACCGTTCATTATAAAAAACAAGAACTCGTTGATTATTTTGAATCTATTGGTGTGGCTTTTGGTCCTGATTTAAATGCTTACACATCCTTTGATGAAACTGTTTATATGATCGAAGTACCTACGGATGATAAAGATATCATACAGCAGGCAATTCAAATTTTAGAAGACTGGGCACATGGTATTTTATTTGAAGATGAAGATATTGATGGTGAAAGACCAGTTGTGGGAGAAGAATGGAGATTAGGTCAGGGCGCAAATCAAAGAATGTTTAACAAAATCTTTCCAATTATATTTCATAACTCCCAATACGGAAAACGTCTGCCAATCGGGAAAAAAGCTGTCATTGATACAGCACATTATAGTACTATCAGAAAATTTTATACGGACTGGTACCGCCCAGACCTCATGTCAGTGGTTGCTGTAGGTGATTTTGATAAATCAGAAATGGAAAAATTGATTCGCATTCATTTCGATCGTCTTAATATACCTGAAAATCCACGGGAAAGAACAAGATTCCCGGTTCCGGACCATGCTGAAACCCTTGTAGCAATTGCGACGGACATAGAAGCTCCTTATACCGCAATAAGTATTAACTATAAATTTGATAAAAAAGAGGAAAATACAACACAGGACTACAGGCGAAGAATAAAGAGGAAACTTTTTTCCGGTATGCTGAAGAACAGGTTAAATGAACTTACCAAAGCATCTGAGCCTCCTCTTATTTATGGAACTTCATATTTTAATGATATGGTCCTGACAAAGGATGGTTTTGAATTATTTGCGGTGGTAAACGATGATGATATAATGAAAGGAATTTATACTCTATTGATTGAGGGACAAAGGCTCAACCTCTATGGATTCACAGAAACTGAATTGGAAAGGGAAAAAAAACAAGTACTAAGAACGATGCAAAAAGCATTTGATGAAAGGGAAAAAACCGAATCACGTTCCTTTGTCCGTGAATACGTCTCTAATTTCCTAAGTGGCGAACCTATTCCAGGAATTGCTTCTGAATTGGAAATGCACAAAACATTTCTTCCGAATATTTCAATGGAAGAAATAAACGAATTTTCACATCTATATATGAAAGATTTTAACAGGGTGGTTTCTGTTCGTGCACCTAAAAAAGAGGGTGTCAATATCCCAACCAAGTTCGAAATACTTAAAATTTTTAACGAAGTAAAAAATATCCCGATTTCGCCTTATATAGACGCGTTTTCTGATGAACCCTTAATTGCAGTTTTACCATATCCTGGAAAAATTCTAAGTGAGAATATCCATTCGTCCATAGGGATTACAGAATGGATTATGGATAACGGAGTACGGGTTTTATTAAAACCTACAGATTTTAAGAACGATGAAATTCTTTTAAAAGCCTTTAGCCCTGGTGGCACTTCCCTTGCTGGAAATAAAAATTTTCTCTCCGCTGATCTGGCTACGGATATCATCAGCGAAAGTGGAATAGGAAATTACTCCTCCATCCAATTGGAAAAAAAACTAAGTGGAAAAATTGTAAATATATCTCCCTACATTTCTGAGTTGTATGAAGGATTAAGAGGGTCCGCATCTCCTCAGGATATTGAAACACTTTTTCAGCTTATTTTTCTAAATTTAACATCGGCACGATTAGATTCTTCTGCGTACAATAGTTTTTTGTCTCGTACTTCTGGATGGCTTGAAAACTGGAAATCCAGGCCAGAATCTGTTTTCCAAGATACATTAACCGTAACTCTATCCCAGAATCATATTCGCAAACGTCCTCTTACCGCTGAAATACTTACGGAAACAGACCTTCATGCAGCAGTTAATTTTTACAGGGACCGTTTCGGGGATGCAGGAGATTTCACCTTTATTATAGTAGGCAATTTTAATATTGACACAATCAAACCAATGATATTGCAATATCTAGGAAGTTTGCCTACCCAATATCGCAATGAATCTTGGGTAGATCATAACATTGTACCACCAAAGGGAAATGTTGATAAATCAATCTTTCGTGGAATTGAACCAAAAAGTTTAACTCAGATTATCTATACCGGAGACTGTAAATGGAGCAGACAATTCAGATATAATTTTCTATCCATGATTGAGGTTTTGAGAATCAAAATGCGTGAAGTCCTTCGTGAAGATATGGGTGGAGTTTATGGCGTTAGAATCCAAGGGAATATGTCTCATTATCCAAAAGAATCTTTCAGCATTTCAATTGGATTTGGATGTGATCCGGAACGAGTTGATGAATTAACCACCGCTGTAAAAGAACAGATCCAGCTCATCATGGAAGAAGGAACAACTAAAAAATATTTGCATAAAGTAAAAGAAACTCAGCGCAGGAGACATGAAGTAGATTTGGAAAATAACAGATATTGGTTAAATATAACAGAGTTTGCTGTCAAACATGATTTGGATTTGGATATCATCAACAGTTATGGTGATTTAGTTAATAACCTAACACTTAATACCATCCACAAAACAGCCAATCAATATTTTTCAACGGACAATGTGATTCAAGTTACATTGTATCCGGAACAAAATTAGACCGTGGTCATACCATCGCCAAAACTTCCTTAACCAATTTCTCTATTCCCTCCGCTGCTTCACTGATTCTCTGAGCCAGCATATAAGCAGGGGTGGACACAATCTTGTTCTTCTTATCAATAACTATATCTTCTACCGGACAGGAAACATGATTTGAGCCCATAGAATTAATGTCGGATGCAGTTTGTTCATCAGTGCCAATCGTCATTTCAACTGAATCACCTGCTCCCTCCATAATTTTTGCGAACATTGCAGGGGCGATGCAAATGACCCCAATGGGTTTTTCTGCTTTATGAACATCAGCTGCAAGACGCTTTACGGCCGGAGTTACTGAACAATCCATTCCGGTCATAGCATAATCTCAAAGATTTTTCACCACACCAAATCCTCCGGGAAAAATTAGCGCATCCACATCTGAAGCATGAACTTCAGCCATATCACGAATTTTTCCACGAGCGATACGGGCAGACTCCATTAAAACATTACGGGATTCATCCATTTCACTCCCGGTGTAATGATTAATAACATGCAGTTGATCAATATTGGGAGCCATTAAAACCATATCTGCTCTGGCACGATCCAAGGCCAGCATGGTAATGACCGATTCATGAATTTCTGCTCCATCATTTACACCCCAACCTGCATATACTACTCCTACTCTTGTC
>CAZOUJ010000128.1:2805-5199 GCA_964582955.1 uncultured bacterium | reverse complement strand
TTTCAACCTTAATCTTCGCATGATAAAAATCATTTTTTAAAAAATAAATATCCGCAAGTGTTGTGTAGGCACTTGCAATTAATTTTGTTTCATTTGAGTTCATATCTATAAATTTCTCTAAATGATATATCGCTTCTTCTTGAGTCTTTGTATCACCTGAATAATGTTGTCCCAATAAAAACTGTGGGAAAAAATCATTCGGATTATTATCAATCATTCTTTGCAATAATGGAAGATTCCTTTGACGCTTTTTTTCCTGATCATATTGAACCTCATCATAGCCAAAATGATCAATAATAATATTTGAGTCAATAATCTCTGCATTCATTTCTTTCAAACTGTAGGAAACCTGTTCATGAATGATGTTTTTAAAATGGATACCAAAGTGATTGGAAAATAATCTATATGCAGTACCATAACTCTCATTTTTTGGTGATATGTTTCTAATGTTAATATTAACTCCCATGGGATGTTGAGATAATTTTATAATTGAATTCAGTTCTTCCTTTGAGCTTTTATCAAATTGTTCGTCAGCATCCATCCATAAAATCCACATTCCCTTAGCAAATTTTATCGATTCATTCCGTGCAGCAGAAAAATCATCGCACCACTTAAAATGGTATATATCTGCACCAAACTTTTTTGCAATTTGAATCGTATTATCTGAAGAACCCGTATCAAGAATAATCATTTCATCAACAATATCTTTAACACTGTCCAGACAGGAGCCCAGGGTTTTCTCCTCATTTTTGACAATCATGCATAAGGACAATTGAATTCTGGGAGTGTCTATAGGAATTTGTTCTATCATATAAACATTATTTTTCTATTCTTGAGTACTGAAAGTAGAATCGTTACTTGTGGTTGAATATCCAGGAACAATTACTGAATTAACATCCCTCATAATTTTCTCTGAAATATTTAGGTCAAGAAACCTCAATATTTCTTTTATTATCATATTTGGCTCAATACGCATTTGTTCAAAATTGATAAATAGTTTTGGAATATTGTGCTTTGCACAAATTCTTGAAATTATAAAATTATAATAACTTGTTATTTCCATGGCTTTCAGAAAAGGAATTCTATAGATCTTGTTGATTGCCTTTGCATTAGAGACAGGATTTCGTAATAGAACTATAAAATGAGGATTATTTAAAAAAGGGAGGAAAATTTCTGCTGTTAGGCTTGTTTTAGGATTTTTGAAACCCCAAATATTGCAATTAGCAAAATTATTTATAAAAGTAATTATGTCATCTTTTACAGCGTCTGCCTGTTCAAGTATTTTTTCATAGGGTGGCGGATAAAAATGAGCATCAAGGTCAAATTGAACTTTGTTATCCCAGGCTAACTTAAATATTTGAGTATTTATGGAGTGTGCTTCCTGACTTTCATTATATCCTTTTGGTGCATACACATCCGGGTCCCCATATTGAGAATCCATTGAAATGCCCATTTTTGTCAATATGCCAGAGATGAGCGATGTCCCAGTCCTCGCATTCCCAAGGATAACTACAGTTTTTTGATTTGGCAATACCTTTTTTAAGATTGTATCATGATTCATTTTTTATCTCATCTCCATAGTTGACAGAATTTACACAAAATTTTCTGGTCAGGTATACCTTGAGATTTAGATTGGAACGCATCGTATCATTTACAGAAGGAAAATTATTGTGTTTATGTCTTTCTTAAATAATTTTGTGATATTATTAATACTTACAAAAGTAGAAAAAGTAAATTCAAGAAATTATTTTCAAATAGGTTAAATGTATATGGAGCGATATCTGGTAAATTTACTTTTTCAGGATTAATATAAACATTTTGATGAGTTGATGCTTTATTTTAGATATATTTTGTTGAAAGCAGCAATTATCAGATTCCTCATTATAGCTCATTCTACTATTAATCATCTAATCAGTCAGGGTAAACAGGAAGAAAAAAACAATATAAGAACTTGATGCTATCGCAGCGGATATATTCATTATTTGCTAGAGTAATCTATCGCAACACACTCATGATATCAAAAGTTAGTCAAGCACTTGGTTTGCATGATTTTGATACTCATGCTAACCCGACTATGTTAATTCATTTATAAATTGCTCGATAAATCCCCATGCAAATCCGGATGAAACAATATCGGATACGACCTATAAAACCTATTTAGGTATTATTGCCAGTCATTGTCTTTAATCTAGCATCACAATAATCAATTCTTCTGTGAGATTTTTAACCCTGAGTAAACCGCTTTGGTTAATTGGTTGTTATCGTGACTCAAAGTTGCTAAACCAAGGAATATATTTTTATTCAATCCGTGAATCGTGACGGAACCCAACTTTGTCCATCGATCATTTACATATACTTTACCTGTGAGTATGTTTCCTTTTCTTTCCAGTTTTA
>CAZOUJ010000128.1:2370-2764 GCA_964582955.1 uncultured bacterium | reverse complement strand
GCTCCAGTATCCAAATTCAGTGTTACCATATGGAAAAATATTGATCAGTGCATGAGATGAATGGTCAGCAAGACTGTTCCGGGCCATGAGCCCTGCTTTGGCATAAGAATGAGTGTTCAAAAGTTCATCAACGGAAACAGTGCATGAAAAATCACCCTGTACCTCTGTATACACAAATCTAAACTGATCACTTGCTGTCCAAATATCGTTTCCTCCTCCATAAATGGTCCATCTATCCTTATTGATCTTTTGCCCTCCTGTGAGTGACCCGCCAATGTCCATTGCTGACCATGTCACGGGGAGAGGGTCATTGACAGCTACAGATTTAATGGGTGGTGGCAATGGTGGAATATCTTCTAGTGAAGACGTTTTCTCATCCGTTGTCAACCAGAAA
>CAZOUJ010000128.1:272-2360 GCA_964582955.1 uncultured bacterium | reverse complement strand
ATATATCGAGAACTAATATAAGAAATTTAATACATTCTAGTCTTTTTTTAGATGTAATACCGTAACCTCCTGAGGTATCCACACGTTCCTCTTTATATTTTTAATATACTTGTTCTTGTCCGCTAGCATAATCTTCATCAACAGCAATCTTCATTGAAGATAGTCCTCTGAACCAGGACTCAATTTCACTCAGGCTATCATTGTTCAGATCCAATACTAAAAGCGAGTCCATATTTGTCACCATTCCCCAGTTCATTTCTTTGATACCACCCTGTTTGGTTAGCACCTTGTATGACCACATAGTGGCGGGCCAACCATATTCTTCATACACATCATAGTAACGCCTCATCATTTCACCGCCCCCTGCTTTTTTTGCCACCACATTAAATTCTCCTACAAGAAGAGGGATTTTGAGCCTTTCCATCTTTTTGTGCCATTCTTTTAATCCATTACTTAGAAATTGTGCATGGACCTGAGGAACAGGTGCACCCCATCCGAAAAAACCAGGATAGAAATGAGCAGTATAAATGTAATTAGTAAAATCAGGTTCAATGTCTCCAAGGTAAAAATCGATTCCACTGTAATGACCAGGAAAAATCATGATATGTTCATCTCCAAGATTGCGTATCTCCTTGAAAAGACGAAATATCATATCGCGTAGTTCTTCTTCTGTTCCTCCCCAGGGCTCATTCAAAAGGTCATACGCAGCAATAGTTGGATTGGTCAAATAATGTCTTGATATTTCTTTCCACAGCCAGACTGTCTGGTCCTGATATTCCTTGTCCTTCCATAGACGGTTATAACCAGTTCTCCCTGTGTGATCCATTCCGCTTTGTCTTCCGGGAGCTCCGTGAAGGTCAAGTATAATATATAGTTCATTTTTTTCTGCCCACTGCACTGCCCGGTCCAGCCAGACCCATGCATTTTTCCTAAGAGAATAGGGTTTTTCCTCGTCCATTAATATAGTGTACTGAAACGGCAAGCGTACAGTATTCATTCCGAATGACCGTACTGTTTTGAAATCTTTTTCAGTGATCCAGTTTTCCCTGTAGATTTCCATCAGTTCATGCTTTTTCTAATTCCCAAAGCGCTCTTCAAGAACAGATTCAAATGTGTACTGGTCATGGAGTTTTCCAGTGACCTGGTCTAGCATCCACATTTCCAGAACCAGCCAGTTTCCGATATTACAGCCTTTAAGTGCCGTAACATTTCCTTCCGGAGAAATGATCTTTCCATCCTGCACTGAAAACAACTGTTGGGAAGATTGCTTATGTGCACGGTTATCTCTAACAGAATTGCAATGCATTCCAGTTAACAGGATAAGGGATAGAATAGGTAGATTTTTATAAATATTAAAAAATTTCAATGGAGATTATATAGGAAATAAAACCGAGATGTATGCGAAGCTTTATTTTTATTTACCTAACAACCACTCATATATTTGATTATTATCATAGGTCTGTGTCCACGAATCATGCCCTACATCCTTATATATGGTTATCTTTACATTATCACTAATTGGTTTCAGCAGATCATATATCTCAGTTGAATTTTCAACAGGAACAACTGTATCTGCATCACCATGAAATAACCAAACTGGCATATCTTTTAATCTATCTATCTTTTTTAAATCACCCCCACCGCATATTGGAATAATTCCAGAAAATAGATCTGGTCTTTCCATTGCAATTTCTAAAGTACCATAGCCACCCATACTTAAACCAGTTGCATAGATACGAGAATTATCAACATTGTATTGAGCTTTTGTTTTTTCAATTAATGATATTAATGCTTTTGTAAGCACTGGCTCTGGCCACCAACGGTCGGATGGACATTGAGGAGCAATTGTGATAAATGGAAATTCTTTCCCCATATTAATGAGTCTTGGTATCCCGTGAATCTCAACAAGATTAATGTCTTCACCACGTTCTCCAGCACCATGGAGAAAAAGAACTAAGGGATATCCCTTTTTTGAATTACTATAATCAGTTGGAAGATACAATAAATAATTCAGTTCCACTTCTATCATTACATCAGTCACAAATTTTTTAATAATTCTTTTATCGTTATTTTTTGGAAATAATGTTG
>CAZOUJ010000128.1:0-262 GCA_964582955.1 uncultured bacterium | reverse complement strand
AAAATGAATCTGAAAGGGTGCATTTTAATTCACTTATATTGCATATTCTTATCAAAATTTACCTTCCGCCCTACTTATTTACAAAGAGGTGAAAATCAAAAATACTCACGAGAATCTGGTTCTAATAGGATGGTTTAATACTTTTGACCATTTAATTCCCAACTAAAACATAGGTATATAATCCAGGATTACCTTGAGCGAGTGATCACCGATATACAAGGGCTATAAGCGAATAATTGGGCGAAGATATTGCTTTAAGAAT
>CAZOUJ010000127.1:0-5218 GCA_964582955.1 uncultured bacterium | reverse complement strand
GATCAGGCTTCTAGTCTTTTGGCTGATCTACCGGAAGAAAACCGGATTGAAATCACTTATCGTTTAGCAACCCTTGAAGAAATTCCTCCGGAATTGATTGAAGATGTTGAAGCCGTTTTAAGAGATCAAATCGGAGCGGAAATTACTGAAGGAGATGCCAAGAAAGGTGGCGCTGAATCAACAGCTGATTTGCTTAATGCCATTGGGCAGACAGACCAAAAGGTCATCCTCGACGGTTTGAAAAAAATAGATGAAGAACTGTGCGATGATATTTCATCTTATCTGTTTATGTTTGATGACATAGTGAATCTTACGGACAACGCAATTCAGGCAATTAATGGTGCAGTTGATAATAAGGTTCTGGCACCTGCATTGAAAGGCGCAAAAGATAATTTGAGAGAGTTATTTTACAAAAATATGTCCGAACGTGCGGGTGGTATGCTTAAAGATGAAATCGACGTTTTACCACCTATGGCTATGAAGGATATTGAAAAAGCTCAAAGTGATGTACTTCAGATAGTATTCGATTTAGAGAGTAAGGGTGAACTGACGATTGCCAGAAGTGGTGATGAACAAGAACTAATTTAAGTTCTCTCAATTAAAATGGAATCGTTTCACATAGCGGTTACTAATCCCATAAATAAAATAAATTTTAAAGGGATTGATTATTCTTCCCAGAAAGAATCGGAATCATCAGATCAAACTGATATCATCATGGATGATAATATGACCCCTGATCAACAAGTTGTCATACTTGAAAAAGCCCTTGAACAAACAAGAGATAATGCGTTTCAAGCAGGTTATGAAGAGGGAAGAAACTCATCATTGAATGATATGAAATCTAGAATCAAAGAGCTATCATCTGATTTTACTCAAATGGTACAGGGTCTAGATAAACAGTACAAGGTACTATTCAATCTTCAGGAAAAAACACTACTTTCATTATCTTTGCGAATCGCAGAAAAGATACTTAATGAGGAATTAAGTCATAAAAAAGAAATCACAGAATATCTTGCAAAAATGTTAAAAAAAATATTAATGGAAATGATGGAGCAAAAAAAGATCACGGTATCTTTGAATCCAGATTGGTTGAAAGAATTTAATCGAGATGAATTCATGGCTCACATAGACCTTCCTCTTCATGACAAGATACAATATATTGATGATGATAAGCTTCGTCCAGGAGAATGTTTAGTGGAGTCCGAAGATTTTTTTATAGATGCAACCCTTGATCATCAATTCAAGTTAATGAAAAATCATCTACAACAGGAATTTTTAAAATGGAGTTAACAGATTCTAAATTCAGTTCTATCTTGGATTCCATTGATGTAATAGATACTGTTTCTTCTGAAGGCCGTATCTCTCAAATCATCGGTTTGGTTATTGAAGCAACTGGATTGGAAGGCTCTCTGGGAGATTTATGTTCAATCAGGACTAAAGACAATCGAACCATACAAGCTGAAATTGTTGGATTTAAAGGAAACAAGATATTGATGATGCCCTTTGAAGAAATCATGGGAATTTCATCTGGTAGTCCTGTGTCAGTGAATCCTCAACCTATGAATATACCTGTAGGAAACCAATTATTAGGAAGAATTTTAGATGGGATGGGAAATCCCATTGATGGTAAAGGTCCGATAACTGGAACTCAATTTCAACCTGTATATAATGTACCGCCAGATCCATTAAATAGGAAAAGAATAACTGAGGTAATTTCGACAGGAATTCGTTCTATTGATGGTTTTCTAACTTTGGGAAAAGGACAAAGAATTGGAATATTTTCTGGAAGTGGTATAGGAAAAAGCGTTCTATTAGGTATGGTTTCTAGATTTACAAGTGCAGAGGTAAATGTCATTGCACTTATTGGAGAACGGGGGAGAGAAGTAAGAGAATTTATTGAAAGGGATTTAGGACCGGAAGGCTTGAAAAGATCTGTTGTTATTGTTGCGACATCAGATCAATCTGCTATGGTTAGAATTAAAGGATCTTTAATTGCAACAGCAATAGCTGAATATTTTCGTGATGAGGGAAAGAATGTAATGTTTATGATGGACTCATTAACCCGTGTTGCCATGGCTCAAAGAGAAATAGGTTTGGCTATCGGTGAACCGCCAACTACAAAAGGGTTTACCCCATCCGTTTTCTCATTTTTGCCTAAATTGCTAGAACGAACGGGGACCGGAAAAAAAGGCAGTATAACAGGTCTCTATGCAGTGTTGATAGAAGGAGATGATATGGATGACCCTATCGGTGATACAGCGCGGTCTATTTTGGACGGACATATTATTCTTTCAAGGAAATTATCAACCAAAGGACATTACCCTGCTGTTGATGTTCTGGATAGTGTGAGCCGATTATTTCCGGATATTGCTGATAAAAACCATATAAAATGTACCAGGGAATTGATAGAATTACTATCAGAATACCAGGAAGCTGAAGATATGATATCCATTGGTGCATATTCTGAAGGTAGTAATCCTAAGGTGGATCGTGCTATCCAACTTAAAACCAAGATTAATGAATTTCTACGTCAGGATATTAATGAACCATCCGAATTTGATGATACATTGAACTCTTTGTATGAGGCTTTAGATTAAAAATCATGGCTAAACAATTTAGATTTCCACTGGAAAAAGTACTCGATTATAAGAAAAATATTGAAGATTTAAAGGCAGGAGAATTAAATCATTCCCGGGGAAAAAAGAAAAAAGAGGAAGAAAAACTGAAATCTATTGAGGAAAAAAAACAGGATACTATAATTGAAGATGGTTCTCGGGAAAATATGACATTAAACCAACTGAATATTTCCACAGACTATTTACTACAATTAAATGCTCAAATTGAGAAGGGGGAGGAAAGAGTTTTGGATGCAGATACAGAAGTTGAGAATAAGTTGGAGCATCTCATCGAAGCATCAAAAAATAAAAAAGTAGTGGAAAAATTACGTGAGAGAAAATTAGGAGAACACAAAATATTGGAAAAAAAGGTAGAGAGAAAACAAGCTGATGAAATTGCGAATCGAAATAACATAAATAAACGGGAAAACAAATCATGAAAAAAATCATCATTTTGATTATCTTTGTCGTTCTTTTCCTCGGTGGAGGAGCTGCTTATTATTTTTTCTTTATGAATAATACTGAAGAAAATCTAATCACAGAAACAGACATGAATATTTTACCAGATTCCCTGGCAGATTCACTTGAAACTGCTCCTATTACAACAGATACAGTAATTATCGTTGATGAACCTGAAATTGAAGATATCATCAATACAAAGGCTATTGTTGACAGTCTAAATAATCAATTAATGTTACAAGAAAATCTTATAAATGAATATAAAAATCAAAATGAAGAATTATTAAATGACTTAGAATTGGCAAAGAGACAGGTTATATCAATAAAAGACTTAGCTAAAACATATGAATCGATGAAACCAGAGGAGATGAAACCCATATTATCAAACTTGGATGATGGCACAGTAATTGCTATATATAATAGCATGAGTGGTCGAAATAAAAAAACAATATTTAAGGCTTTAAGTCCGAAAAGAGCAGCGCAGATTACGGAACTATTAGCCGGGGGAAAAAAGGAAGATTAATATGAATTCAGTTGTTGTTGAGCTTCCCACGGGTAATAATAAAGTGTTGCAACCCAAAAAAAAATCAGATACAATTTTTTCTTCGGGGACTTCTTATTCACAATTTTCTCCTATTTTCACCCAATTCCTATAGGGAACTGAATTGAAGGGAAGAGTGAGCGAGACTCTTATGAAAAAATTTGGAGACACGTACATCAACTCAGAATTACATCAGAGTTCAAACAAATTAGAAATAGATAAATCCCAAGGGGAAAACGGATTAAAATTTCAGAGAAAAAGTGATAAACAAGTAACCTCTGATAGGGAAAGCCCTAACCCGTTAGAGGAAAAATCTACCCCTAAAAAACCAATTAGTCGTTCCAACCAAATATTCAGAAATGAACAAAAGGGATCATTGCAGCATAAATTATCACCATTTTTAGATTTAGGTCATAAATCATCCAATATTCAGATGTTTAAAGCGAACTCCCTTTCTCAGTCTTCATTGCAGTCAATCCAAAATTTAGGTAGAGTTCAATTGGTAACCAAAATAACCCAGATCATTCATGGGAATTTAGCCTCAAACAGCACAAAATATGCGACATACAAGATTGACGGGGGGCAATTGGGTGACCTCGAAATAAAATTGACTCAAAAACACTTGATGACAAAAGCTACTGTTATAGTTGAATCTGATGCTGTAAAAACAATAATGGAAAAAATCGTTACAGGGGTTAAAGAAAACTTAAATGAGAAAGGAATTAGATTCGAATCATTTAATGTTGAGGTCGGAGCAAATAAACAAAAGTTTAATGAAGGAAAAAGATTTTCTCAAAATATTTTACATGATATAGAAGATGAGGAAATATCTAATTCAGATCAAATTGCCTTGCGTCAATTTGGTTATAACACAATAGAAGTCATAGCATAATTAAGAGAGATAAATTTATGAATGAAATAACATTATTTAATGAAACAACACCTGATATTGGAATGTCTAGTCTGGGTAATTCAACAATGAAAAAAGATGAGTTTCTAAAATTATTGGTAGAACAATTAAAACACCAAGATCCTATGTCTCCCATGAACAGCCAGGATTTTGCATCACAATTAGCACAGTTCAGTTCTCTTGAACAATTGACAAATATGAGTGGAATGATGGAAGATAGTGTTCAAGCTGATTTAATGCTTACGCAGGCAATTAACAATACAATGGCTACTAGTTTTATAGGAAAGAATGTTTCTGCAGCAGGAGATATGATAACATTTAGTAAGGATGGTCCTGTAGATATTTCCTTTCAATTGAATAGTCGCGCTGAAAATGTAACTGTAAATGTGATGGATGGTGCCGGGAATATTGTCAAGGGAATGAAATTAGGTGCATTGTCTGAAGGGAAACAAAGTCATACATGGGACGGAAAGAATACAAATGGAGATGAAGTTCCTGAAGGAGAATATAAGATTCAAGTGATAGCCTTGGATGCTAATGATGATCCGGTGGGTGCTTTGACAATGGTACAGGGAACTATAACTGGAGTAAAATATACTGATGGGACAGCAGTCTTTATCGTGAACGATGAAGAAATTCCTTTCAGTAGTGTAATTGAAATAACAGCTTCTGAGGGATAATTTATGAGAGCAG
>CAZOUJ010000126.1:0-5274 GCA_964582955.1 uncultured bacterium | reverse complement strand
GCTAGAAAAGCAAAAAAAAGGAATAATGAGAATTTTAAAAAATAAAAAAAAAAAAATAAAATATGAAATTGGAATGAGGTACGGCAACCAAAGCATAAAACTTGGACAAGTAAAATAAAGAAAACAACAGCACCTATTAGTCCATAAGATGCCGCAGCAACTGGACCAGAGTCTCTTATAATTTTCTGGAAGTAATCAAAAGATCGGTTAAAAGAAGATCCTTTCTGTCTCATAGTAAAATTATTACAATGGTTCTTCTAATGTGTTGTCACTAATATTTTGTTTTAGATTGTCCTGCTCATTCAGAATCGTACACTGTCCCTGAAATTTTGCTCCTTCTTCAATATGTAATTGTTTATAAATCAAATCCCCGTCCAGTGTGGAATATTTTCCAAGTTCGGCTCTGTCTTCAATGGTAACATTTCCAAATACCTCCCCCCCAATATGAATGTTTTGTGCTTTAATATTTCCGTACACTTTGCCCGTTTTTCCGATTCGAATGTCGCCTTCCGAGGAAATGGATCCATACACTTTACCGTAGATTATCAATCCTTCAATTAGGTTGATATCTCCCCTGATTTCTGCATCAGGGCCCACCATTGTATGAATATTTTTAAATGAGAGTTTATTTTTCAAAATCGACGCTCAAATCCTTCTGCTCATATTGTGGAAAAAATTTCAGTGGATCCAACACCGTACCCTCTCTCCATATTTCAAAATGGAGGGGTGGACCGGATGAAATTCCTGTATTTCCAACATGGGCAATAGCTTCTCCCAATGATACAGATTCCCGTGCTTCTACGATCAGATCCTGCAAGTGTCCATATTGAGTGAAATATCCATCACCGTGATAAAGAATAACGTGATTCCCAAGATCATAACTCCATCCAGAGAATATAACCAACCCTCCTGCAGATGCTGTAACGGGAGTTCCTTCTACAGCTGAAATATCAATTCCATAATGATTATTTGTTTTAAAATCTGATGAGAGTTCTATCTTTTGTGTAAGATATCCACTGACAGGGATTTGTGAAGGAATTGATGCAATATTATAACCAATGATATGGTCTTTCTCCAATTCATGATAATTTGATTCAGGATAATGATTGTGAGAATCATCCAATTTTAGATCTCCTGTCAATGATTTTCGGATTTGTTGATCCAAGACTTTCATCCTATTTAAATCACTAATCAATTCTCGAACTGCCAGCCGTTCGGAAAGTAAATCCCCATATTCCCTTTTTAACTCACTATGAGATTTCATTACTGAAATATTTTTAACAAGCGTTACAACAGCTCCTGTAATAAGAAAAAATATACACAGAGAAGACATAATTAGAAACGGAACAGATAAAGAAATCTGCCTCTGTTTTTCTCCCGAGTCCGGGATAAAGAGAATGGAGATATGTTTTGATTTCAAGGATTAAAGAAGATTATTACATTGAGCGCCACAAATCCATAATTCGATCCAAATCTTCATCAGAAAAATAATGAATAATAATTGTTCCCCCTTCTTTTGATGGTTTCAGTTTAACCTTAGTTCCTAATAGTTCGATCATTTCATTTTCATAGACTCTAAACCCAGGAGGAAGTTTCTTTTTTATTGTACTCTTAGTTGGCGTGTCAGATCTATTTATTTTTTCTTTAACCCATTTTTCCACCGCCCGGACGCTCATTTTGTCACGTTTTATTTTTTCCCAGAGTTTTACCTTCCCTCTATTTGTTTTAACCATTAATATTGCGCGACCATGACCAGCAGAAATTTCATTCAGACGTATACTTTCAAGAATTTCCCTCGGGAGTGTTAAAAGTCTTAGGGAATTTGAAACGGTTACCCGTTTTTTACCTATGGATTTTGCGATCTCCGTTTGATTTAGTTTAAATTTACTTTTAAGCAGTGCAAAGGCTTCCGCCTCTTCAATGGAATTGAGTTTTTCACGCTGAATGTTCTCAATTAATGCCATCTCCAGTAATTCAGCATCATCTTTCACTTTTACGCTGTATGCTGGTATGGACTTTAATCTAGCTAATTTGGCTGCCCTTAGTCGGCGTTCACCAGCAACTAAAATGAATTGGTCTCCATCCTCCTTTACTGTAATAGGAGTTAAAATTCCCTTTTCCCTTATTGAATCAGCCATTTCTTCCATTTTCTTTGCATCAAATATTTTCCGAGGCTGATGAGGATTTTCCTTGATTGATTTAACCGGAATTAAGGTAGCACCTACTTTAGCAGGGACAGTTTTCGCATCTTCCACTGGTCTGATGAGAGCTCCCAGGCCCTTTCCTAATCTTTTACTTGACACGGTTCAGCAACTCCTCAACTAAACTTAAATAATTTTGTGCACCGGTAGAATTTGCATCGTAGAGCAATACAGGTTTTCCAAAACTCGGTGCTTCTCCCAAACGCACGTTTCTGTGGATGACGGTATTAAATAATTTTTCTTCAAAATATTCCCGAACTTCATCGGCAACTTCCTTCGATAAGTTAAACCTGGAATCATACATGGTGAGTAATACTCCTGCAACGCTTAATTTTGAATTTATATGCTTTTGAACCAATCGGATGGTATTTAACAGCTGCCCCAATCCTTCCAATGCATAATATTCACACTGAATAGGAATTAATATGGCATTAGATGCGGCTAATGCATTTATGGTTAATAATCCCAACGATGGAGGACAGTCAATAATAATATATTCATATTTTCTCTTCAGCTTTTTTAATAGGGATTTCAATTGATACTCCCTTGCCATCGCATTCACTAATTCAATTTCTGCACCCACTAAATCATTTTCTGAGATAACCACATCCAAATGAGAAAATTGGGTGGAAATGAGAGCTTTATTGATATCCGTTCCTCGCATGAGTTCATCGTAAATTGTATGATTATTTTTTTTAATCAAATTTGAGATCCCAGTTGTTGCATTAGCCTGTGGGTCAAAATCAATGAGCAGCGTGCGAATTTCTGCTGCTGCCATACTGACAGCTATATTCACAGATGAAGTTGTTTTACCAACTCCTCCTTTTTGATTTACAAGTGATAAGATTTTTGTCATAATATGTGATATATCTAGAGTAAATTTAACGGATTAATCCATCCTATACCAAGAAACCGAGGATATCTCATTTCTGGTCTATAATTGAACTTATTTTTCACTTATATGTATTTTTAAAAAAATGAAAGCAATTTGTAAAACAAATGCTGAGGCAGGACTCAAACAAATAAAAGTAGAAATTCCAGTTCCTTCCACAAATGAAGTGTTGATAAAAATCCTTAAAACAGCAATTTGCGGAACCGACCTGCATATTTATCAATGGGATGAGTGGGCAAAAAATAAAATAAGACCACCACTTGTGATCGGACATGAATTTGTCGGTGAAATTGTGGAGATAGGCGAAGGTGTGACTCATTATAAGCTTGGTGATATCGTTTCAGGAGAAGGACATATTACTTGTGGTAACTGTAGAAACTGTAGAGCTGGACAGCGCCACTTATGCAATAAAACCATTGGGATAGGCATTCACCGGAATGGTGCTTTTGCCGAATATATGACTCTCCCTGAAGGGAATGTCTGGCCTGTACACACAGAGATTCCCACTGATATTGCCTCCTTTTTTGATCCACTGGGAAATGCTGTTCATTGTGCATTAAGCTTTGAAATGGTAGCTGAGGATGCTTTAATCACAGGAGCAGGACCCATCGGTTGCATGGCAGCAGCTATTTGTAAAAAGGTTGGTGCAAGAAATGTCGTGGTTACGGATATCAATAATTACCGATTGAAACTTGCAAAAAAAATGGGCGCAGATACAGTCATTAATATTCAAAATGAAAATATTACCGATTGTTATGAAAAATTAAGAATTAATAACGGATTCGATATCGGCTTGGAAATGTCTGGTAAATCCGAGGCTTTACAACAGTTGATCAAACATATGTACCATGGCGGAAAAATTGCTTTATTAGGAATTCTTCCAAACGAAACAACGGTAGCTTGGGATGAAGTCATTTTCAAAGGCCTCCATTTAAAGGGGATTTACGGCAGAGAAATGTTTGAAACATGGTACAAGATGACCCAACTCATACGAGGGGGATTGGATGTATCGCCCGTTATTACCCATAAATTTCCTTCAGACGACTTCGAAAAGGCATTTTCTGTAATTGAATCTGGTGATTGCGGGAAAGTTATATTGGAATGGTAAAATAATGAACAATTCAGCAACCCATTACAAACAGATATTAAGGAATATTAATGAAGATGGATTGTATAAAAAGGAACGAACCATCACCACTCCTCAGGGTGTTGCTATTCGAACAAAGGAAGGAGGTGAAGTTCTCAATTTTTGCGCTAATAATTATTTAGGATTATCCAATCACCCGGATATTAAAGCAGCAGCAAAAAAAGCATTGGAGGAACATGGATTTGGATTGTCATCTGTTCGTTTTATATGCGGAACTCAAGATCTTCACTTAAAATTAGAAAGCAGGATATCAACATTTTTTGGAACAGATGATACCATTCTGTATACATCCTGTTTTGATGCAAATGGGGGATTATTTGAAACACTGTTGGGGTCAGAAGATGCCATCATCAGTGATGCTTTGAATCATGCTTCTATAATTGATGGAATCCGTTTATGTAAGGCCCAGCGCTACCGGTTTGCCAACAGTGATATGGATGATTTAGAAAGAATATTGCAAGAAACACAAAATACTCGTTTTCGTTTGATAGCTACTGATGGTGTGTTTTCCATGGACGGATTCATTGCCAACTTGAATAAAATCACCTCCCTGGCTAACAAATATAATGCGATGATCATGGTGGATGATTCCCATGCATCGGGCTTTGTAGGCAATACTGGCCGAGGATCCGGTGAACATCACAAAGTCTTGAATCAAATTGATATCATAACTTCAACTCTTGGTAAAGCATTAGGCGGTGCCTCGGGGGGATTTACTACAGGGCGGCAGGAAATTATTGATCTGCTTCGTCAGCGGTCACGACCTTATCTTTTTTCCAATACTTTGGCTCCAGCAATTGTTGCTGCTGGAATTAAGGTATTTGATATGCTTTCCTCAACAACAGAACTTCGGGACAAGCTTGAAGAAAACACCATTTATTTTCGTAATAAAATGACAGATTCGGGTTTTGACATAAAAACAGGAACCCATCCCATTGTACCGGTTATGCTATACGACGCAAAACTGGCGCAGGAAATGGCAGAAGAATTACTGAAAAAAGGGATTTATGTCATCGGATTCTTCTATCCTGTCG
>CAZOUJ010000125.1:2890-5288 GCA_964582955.1 uncultured bacterium | reverse complement strand
GCCCCGGTTTTCAAGGGTGAAAACCGGGGCGTGGAGGGGAGTATGGGGTAAATCTTTTTACTTAATCAATAATAATTTTTGTGTTTCCGAAAAATACTCTGTTTCAATGACGACAAAATATACACCTGTTTCAGCTTTATTGCCAAAATTATTATTACTTTCCCAATCAATTTTATGGTTTCCGGCATCCATATATTGATTAACTAATACTACTTTTTCATACCCTAATAAATCAAATACTCTTAATGTTACAAAAGTACTAATCGGTAAATCATATGAAATAGTGGTCGATGGATTAAATGGATTGGGGAATGCAGGATGCAGTGAAAAAGTATGTGGTGTAGCCAAAGATTTAGCTTTCTTCAAAATTAGACTTTCAATATTACCATCTAAAGAAAAACTGCCCTTTCCCTCCAGTAGAAATTTCTTATTTAATGACAGACAGTTGAGCACCCAATTACTATTACAATCTTTAATATCATACTCAATAGATAGGAAGTGCTGAGAACTCATTAAATCAATTAGATTTCCTTCAGCAGTGTATCTGCTGTTATTTATAAACCGCACATCAAAACCATCTAAAGGTGGTTTTGGAGGAAGGTCAAACTGATCCAATTGATGTTCACCCTGTAAACTACCAAAGTACAGACGAATACCATTGATATCCATAGAGTTCAAATATCCAAAAGTATCATCGGAAGAAAAAGATTTTCCATTTCTCCTGTTACCATCCACAGTAACTGTACCAGATTCAAAGGCCTTTAACCAGTACCCACTGCCCGGTATTAATTCATCAGACGGGAGATATCCATCATCATAAAAATAAATGGAATTGGGAACAATTATTTCATTCTCATCCACAATATCCATGATTGAAATAGATTCTGACAATCCTGTAATGAGATTCCACCCTTCGTCTATATCAATTTCCAGAGATGGAATTAGCAATCCTGAGATTGATGTTTCACCATTTTCGGAAAACCTTAACCAATATCCATTTCCTTCAATTAATTCAAATGCCTGCACATAAAAGTTGTCCACAAATTCGAACAACGTACCTTCCACTGCATCTGGAAAGACAGAGAGATAATTAGAATCAGATATATCCAGGGGAACACCTATTATATTCCATCCCTCATTTGTTTGGACGGTAACATTTGATTGGGTTACCTGGTGGTAATAAGTTCCGTTTCTGAAATAATTCCCCCGGAACATATTCCAAGTATTCGCTGATGTCTGCCCAGTTTTTACATCAACCACAACCAGATCATTACTGCTCCCTGCTACAATTTCAATATCTCCATCCAAATCCAAATCATCTATCATTAAAGAACTTGTAAAAGGAAAAGTAAATGACATGGGAAAATATTCTATAATCGATCCATCAAGATGGAAAGCGAATAATTGATTTCCTGCACCTGAAATAACTTCAGAAATTCCGTCATTGTCTAAATCTGCAAATACTGGAGAGACCAGAACATTTTCATCTAAATTTTGAGGCCACCCATTGACGGAATTACCCTGAATATCTATCAAATATAAGTGGTTGTCATTGGAACCAAAAGAAATGATTACTTCCCCATTAAGTCCGCTGGTTATTGCTGGAGATGTCATTATATCACCGGAAGTAGAAATGCTAAACCTAATTGAACCATCAATGTTAACTCCATAAAAAACATCATTTTTCGAACCCACAACAATAAGAGGTTCATCATTTTCTGGAACAATGATTGAAGGAGCTTTTTTAAATACTCCCTCGGTTTCTACTGGAAATCCCGGTGCAATTGTTGCATCATCATAAATTAAATAAATATTTCCTTCCTGAGTTGCACAAACAATATCATCTTTCGAATTTGAGTTTAAATCTGCTAAAGCAACACCACCCAAAATCCTCTCTGACAGGATAATTGGGAAACCAGGGACATCAGAACCGTCAATATTTATCGCAAAAACTTTTCCGGAAGGTGTATAGCCCGCAAAAACAATTTCTAAATCCTCATCCATATCAAGATTACCCAATGCTGGTGTTCCCATGAGAAACTGACCCGTATCATATACTAACATTTCGTTTCCATTCAAATCAAGAATAACTGCTTTACCATCTTTTGATGTTAGAACAATTTCATCTTCACCATCTCCATTCAAATCTCCCTTAGCGGGAGTTCCCCACACCTGATTGCCCATATCATAGTGCCACTCAGAAAGTGGATTCCCGTCATTGTCAATGGTGATAATCTGGCCCCAATATTCAGCAAGCAATATTTCTTTTCCAATTCCATCATTTCCTAATTCAATAATAGTAGGGGTTGCTGCCAATTGATTATTCACTGAATTGTGGAAATTTGCAGCAACCCCTACTATTATTGAATTAGGAAATGATGGAATTGGAAAAGAAATA
>CAZOUJ010000125.1:0-2880 GCA_964582955.1 uncultured bacterium | reverse complement strand
TACTAGTTCAATAATAGATGGGGTCGCTGCTAATTTATTATTCTCTAAAATGTTGAATTTCGCTTGATTCAAAGATACATTCACCTGAAAATCAAATGAATTTTCGTAGGTTCCATCTTCATCCGTGTCTGCGGTTATGTTCAGTTGAAATTCATAATCCCGTAAGCTAGCATCGGATGAAACTATTGCTGTGAATGGTGATGAAATATTCGTGTAGGAATCATCGGTATCTATGGTTCCTATAAAATCATTATCATTTAAAATCGTGATGAAGGGCTCATCTGTAGACAAAGTTAGAGCAACATTGGTCGCAGTCGGCCAGGGGATAAGGTTCTGGATAGTGACAAATATATCCAGTTCCTCACCGGGATTCACAACACCATCTCCATCTCCAGAGACCTCTTCAAAATATGAATCCATCAATACAATATTTGGTTCAGATAAACTTAGTGGCTCAATCCCCATAACCGCTGCCTGTCCCTGTCCAAATGTATATCCACCGGCAGAAAGATTAGAAAAAAGGAAGTATCCGTTATAAGAACCACCCCATCCCCAGTTACAGTGAAAATAGTCATCCTCATACCCATCAATGTTCCATGCGTGCCCACCGGCTCCATTATTATCATATCCTCGGTAAATCACAGGCCGTCCGAAATCCAGTTCATCCTGCATGATACTGATCCAGTTTGAACTTGAATAGTCATTCTTCTCTTCAAAATGGATAATGCTTTTATAGAGAAAATGCTCTTCCATTGCAGACATTGCACAGGGGTTATGAGTACCAACCCAGGCACCAGAACCATTGGGACCATATCCCATTTCTATAGCAACACCTGCATGGTACAGTAAAAGCTGAGATGCTGAGGTAGCCACATTATTGGGCATATCATCAAAATCATAAAATGCTTCACCAAAATCAGCAAATAAATATCCATACTGATTATGATTATAACCGTGTGATCCATACCCCACTTCAGGGTAAGACCAATAGTGCATCACTTGAACCATCGAAACTGCAACACATCCCACCAACGCATGCCCACCCGGACCATCTGGGTCACTGGGGCACATTAGGTTCCAGGGATTTGGTTGATTAAACCGAGCTTGAATAAGGGGACCCACGTTACGATTAGCCGGTTCATCATAATTTTCATCCAAAATAGTAACCCATTCATTTTTAATCTCATTGTCTGGTTGGATGTCCTGTGAAATTGCATAGTTAATTTCTTTTTTATATTCTTCAAGCAAACCAGCCAGTTGAAGGGGTATATTTTCTGATGAATAATCATATTCATAACTGTAGCCAATAACAGGATAAACTCGGTCATCTCCGGCAATTAAAACAAACCCACTTGGCTCAATATCAAAGGCGTAGATCATTAATCTGTCTTGATGCAATAACCGATAAATATCCTTTATTTTAAATTCACCAAAATTGTAATTCATCCGGGAAGAATAAAAGTTTTTTGCAGCTGTTTTTGCCATCTCTACCGGTACCTCTTTTGCCCATAAATGTATTGAGATAAATAGAATAAAACTAATTATTGGAATATTTTTCTTCATTTTTTTGGTTAAGTTATATTGATTGAATTATCGGTATTTTCCATTTTATTTTAGTAGAAACAACTTTCAAAGTATATGTTTTTTACCTGAGCTACTGGTTATAATAACTACTAATAATAAAAATATTTTGAGAATTATTTTAGGTAAAGTAATTTATTGAATATTTTATTCTCACCGGATTGTAAAGAATAAATATACATTCATGAAGACACATTAATTCCTAGTGCATTTTTACCATCCCATTCGATATGATACATACCAGCAGGTTTTTCTCCGGTCATCAACTCATTTACTACCCTGCCAGATACATCATAAACTTTAAGGGAGATCTGTGCAGTTTCTTCTAGTTCAAATGGAATAATCGTCATTCCGTTAAATGGATTGGGGTAATTTTTCCCTAATGAAAGCATCCGGGGTATTTCAGATTCTTTTATCAAACGAATGGTTGAAGGAATCTCATCAAGGTTGAGAGCTCCTGAATGACCCAGAACCGTTTGGTTACCATCAAAATCAAGAATCCATTTTTTATCAGAAGGAATTTTTTGTATTGAATAACTTATAACTAATGCTTCCTCCGGTCCTATCAAATGAATAGTACTACCATTTTCTGAATGAGACATATCGCCGTCAAAACGTGCATCAAACACCATCCCGTCAAATCTTGGAGGAAGACTGAACTGCAATTGTTCGTCTGTAGTCAGTGATTCCCCAAAATATAAGGTTTTTGAAAATCCATTAGAAAACACAATGTCAAGGCGGTTCATAAGCGAACGGTTTATCTCATCCTTTTTCCCAGTACGACTTATCCCGGAACTCAGTGTCAGGTCACCCTCATAATATGCACGGGCCCAGTATCCATATCCCGGCTCTATTGCATCTGGTGGAAAATATCCATTGGAACCGTATCCATACACCGTGCTAGCTACAATAATTTCTTCTGCATTCACGATATCTATATCGATTGGACTCGAAATTCCTGAAATTATATTCCATCCTTCATTTAATGAAATAGTCACACTATTAAAGGGAGTTCCGGAGATAGTTGTGATATTTTCATTCGACATCCGTAAAAGGTATCCCACTCCCAAATCTAAAGTTGTTTCCAGAGAATATCCATTATCATAAGCATATAGGGTGCTAAGTTCAGCCTCAGGGAAAATTGTATCATAAGAATTATCTTCCACAACTAAAGGAAGCCCAACTATATTCCAACCGTCCAGGTAAGACACCTCTATATCAGATGTAAAACTGTGGCGTATGAAAACTCTAGTAAATGAAATGGGGAAACTGTAATCATTTGTGGAATTCATATTCACC
>CAZOUJ010000124.1:4233-5291 GCA_964582955.1 uncultured bacterium | reverse complement strand
TCTATATCTGTAGTTAGTAAATCACGAATTACACTGGATGCAGTTTCCAAATCCTCATACACAAGTGCTGGAGCTTTTGAACGACTTGATTTTTCTTCTAAAATTTTCCAATGATTAATTAACATATTATAATCATTGCGAATGATCTCATCTGATTTTCCCTCTGACACAGTCCGAACAATGAGACCACATCTTTTTTCTTTTATTTTTGAACAGAGTTTTTTTAGTCTCCTGCGTTCATATTTATCCCATATTTTTTTGGATATACCGACATATTTAACTTCGGGAACTAACACAAGGAATCGTCCGGGCAGAGAAAATTCTGTTGTCACCCGAGGTCCTTTGCTAGCAAAGGGCTCCTTAATTACCTGAACGAGAATTACCTGCCCTGATTTTAACTCTACATTTCTGTGGTCATTCGCATCATTTGAATCAGATGAATCTGATTCCAAAATAACATCAGGAAGAAAAGAGCTATTTTGAATTTCGGAGAAAGGAAGGAATGCATTGATAGAAAAACCTATATCTACGAACGCTGCCTGCATCCCAGGTATAACATTTTCTACAATACCTTTATAAATATTGCCTACCATCCGTTGTTGATCGTGTTTTTCAACGTAGACCTCCACAAGGCGATCGTCTTCAAGAATGGCAATTCGAGTCTCCCCCATACTTTCATTTATATAAATTTCTTTCTTCATAGCATTTACCTGCTTGATTTAAAATAAAAAAATAGTCAACCGTGAGGATAACGGATTTTGCCGTTTCCACTCAGGATCAATAACGATTATATCAACTTATTTTGGGGAAGTTAAATTAATTGGAAAGAAAAAATCTTATTGTGAATATAATATTAATAAATCTTTATGTAAAAAAACGCTGATATCCCTTTTAATTCACCTTCCCATACTAAGGAAAAGTTAATTCACTTAAAGTCCCTCATCAAAGAAATTTGTTAAATTTCATCATTCCATGAGTCTTTGGTGAAACAATATAAAGAAAACCATTCCCAATTCTGGGAGAATATATATTTAGGGGATGATGCAGGATGGGATTTA
>CAZOUJ010000124.1:0-4223 GCA_964582955.1 uncultured bacterium | reverse complement strand
AACGGATTTTGCCGCTTCCAATAAGGAGCAAAGACGATTATATCAACTTATTTCGGGGAAGTTAAATTAAGAGGAAAGAAAAAATCTTAATGTGAATTTAATTTCAATAAATCTTTATGCAAAAAACTGGTGGTATCCCTATCAATTCACCTTCCCACACTGAGAGAAAAGTTAATTCACTTAAAGTTCCTCATCAAAGAAATTTGTTAAATTTCATCATAACATAAGGCTTTAGTGAAACATTATAAAGAAAATCTGCTCCAATTCTGGGAGGATATTTATTTAGCAGATGACACAGGATGGGATTTAGGCGAACCTACACCTGTTTTTGATAAAATTGGTGATGATTTACCATCTGGAAAAGTATGTATTCTTGGTTGTGGACGGGGATATGATGCAGTTATGTTTGCTCAAAAAGGATTTGAAGTAACTGCAGTAGATTTTGCCCCTTCAGCCGTTACTGCAATGCATTCATTAGCCAATAGTAAAGCTGTAAAAATTAATATTATGGAGGAAGACATTTTTTCATTATTCTCTCAATTCAATTCTGAATTTGATTATATCATTGAACAGACTTGTTTTTGTGCAATCAATCCAAGTCGAAGAGGAGAATATGAACAGTTAGTCAAAGCCATTATCAAACCTCGTGGTAAGCTCATCGGACTTTGGTTCCCATTGGATAAATCAATGAACGATGGTGGCCCACCGTGGGGTATAACGATATCGGAAGTAAAATCTATTTTTTATGATGGATGGAAAATTGAAAAGGAAGAATTTTCAAAATTATCAATACCTCCTCGAAAAAATAGAGAAAAGTTGATTATTTTTAAAAGAGATTAGTCGTATAACACATTTTCCCAATTTACTTTTTAAGCTAATTTCAATACCATGATTTCTGAATTAAAAATAGCAAAAGAAGCTGCCATTGAAGCAGGTAGATTGATTCTAAATTATTACAAAGCCGATTATGAGATCAAAGACAAAGGATATCATAATCCGGTAACCACGGCTGATCATGCTGCAGATGCCCGATTAAAAGAAATATTAACAGAAGCTCGATCTGAATATGGATGGTTATCTGAAGAGACTGTTGATTCTCCAGATCGATTAATTAAAGAACGAACATGGGTTGTCGATCCTTTAGATGGAACAAAAGAATTCATAGAGGGTGTTCCTCATTTTGTAGTCAGCGTCGCTTTGGTGGAAAATGGGATTCCCATAATTGGTGTTTTGTTCAATCCTGTCACGAAAGAATTATTCACAGCTTCTAATGGTGAGGGTGCTTTTCTTGATGACAATCCTATACGTTGTTTAACCAAAAATGAAGTGGGAGACATGGTCATACTAAACAGTCGATCTGAAACAACAAGAGGCCTATGGAAACCTTTTGATGGTGCTTTTGGTGAGCTACGTGCTATTGGGTCAGTTGCGTATAAACTTGGACTTACTGCTGCAGGAAAAGCAGATATATTTGCGTCACTTCGACCAAAGAATGAATGGGACATTTGCGCTGGAAATTGTATTATTAATGAAGCAGGAGGAAAGCTCATTGACTTGAAAGGGAATCGTGTTATTTTTAATCAGGAAAAGACCTTGATAGAACCAGGATTGATAGCCGGTGATATTGAAGCAGTAGATAAAACGTTTACTATATTAACAGAGAAATATTGATATGTCAAAATTACCAAAAGATGCAATCAAATGTTTTGATAAAGGCTTCGTCCGTCTTGTAGATTCCATGGGCGGAGATGATGCGATTGTCCAGGCAGCTCGGGTAAGTTACGGGAAAGGTACCAGTAAAGTGTCACAGGATAGAGGTCTTATCCGGTATCTCATGCGTCATCGCCACACGACACCTTTCGAGATGTTAGAATTCAAATTCCACTGCAAAATGCCTATTTTTGTAGCACGTCAGTGGGTTCGTCATCGAACTGCTAATATCAATGAAAACTCTTTTAGGTATTCAGAAGCACGGGATGAATTTTATTATCCCGAACCGAAACACATTCAATTTCAATCTGTCTTAAATAAACAGGGGAGAAAAGGTGAGGTGCCTAAAGAGCTGAAACAAAAAGTTCAAAATTATTTTGAGGAAATATCAAAACGAAGTTTTGAAATGTATTCTGAACTGAATGAGGCAGGGATTGCCCGTGAATTAGCCCGTGCGGTTCTGCCTGTCAATCTTTACACAGAATGGTATTGGAAAAACGATCTACATAACCTACTTCACTTTATTGGCTTACGATCTGATAGTCATGCCCAATATGAGATCAGGGTTTATTCTGATGCAATGGCAAAATCTGTAAAAAAAGTAGCGCCTTTTGCATGGGAAGCCTATCAGGATTATGTAGTCAACGGAATGAGGTTTTCCCGCATTGAAAAAAGTTTATTAGAAAAAAAATTACCTCAACGCGTGATCGAAGATGTACTGGAGGATGTAGCTTATCAACTCACTGCAACTATTCATTTTAATAAACCGAGAGATGACGCAGATTTGTTTCCACTTTACCAAAAACAGGGAGGGTCAGATTCTGAAACTGATTTTAAACTGAAGTGGGATTCAGGTGAGATTGAAGTTGGAAATGTGCGGGAACTAAGGGAGTTCAAATCAAAATTATCTGGACTAAGGTAAAAAAGAGGCGATTAGAGATGGAGCAACTCCAATTGATTTAATATATGGTGATGAATTCGCAGAAAAATTAAAAGAGTCGAAATTGGAATTGAAAGTTGAAGTCCAAGAATCAATCCATCTTAATAAAGGTTGGTTTGATAATATTTAATTATTCTATTTGAACTCTGTGGCTAAATAATATGTCTTTATTCAACAGAGCAGGAGTCATTGATTCCAACTTTACAAAATTTGTGAGAGAAGGAAACCTTCCCCCTTCCCGGACCAATCTCCTATTATCCCAGGCCAACATCAAACCGGCCGAATTGATCTCCATTTTTGAATCACAGGTCTTGAGCCGGCACATAGACCTAAACGCCCGAAGTCTGAAAGATAAAGGAAAATGTTTTTACACCATTGGGAGCTCCGGCCATGAAGGCAACGCAGTTTTTGGACAGGTGTTTCCATATTCCGATATAACATTTCTTCATTATAGAAGCGGTGCATTTTTTATAGAGAGGTCCAAACAAGTATCCGGCTCAACCCCCGTTTATGATTTAGCATTATCATTCGTTGCCTCCTCAAGTGATCCGATCAGTGGGGGACGACATAAAGTTATTGGGAGTAAAACATTAAATATTCCTCCTCAAACCAGTACTATTGCGAGTCATCTGCCAAAAGCAGTAGGAACTGCATTTTCAATTGACAGAGCTCACGATTTGGATATTGAAGAAAGAAAATTAAAAGAAGACAGTATAGTTTTATGCAGTTTCGGGGATGCGACGGTAAATCATGCTACAGCATTAAGTGCATTTAATACAGCAAGTTGGATTTCCTATTTAGGCGGTCATATACCTATTATCTTCATTTGCGAGGATAATGAGATGGGTATTTCTGTCCCTACTGAAAAACATTGGATTGAAAAATCATTTAAAAACAAAGTGGGAATTCAGTATGAGTCTTGTGACGGACTTCACCTCATAGATTTATTAATCAGGTCAAAACGAGTCGAACATGATTGCAGGACTCAACGATGTCCCATTTTTCTTCATATGAAAACGGTTCGACTCATGGGTCATGCGGGGTCTGATGTAGAGATTGGATATCGTTCATTGGAAGAAATCGAAAACACGGAGTTTAATGATCCATTGCTGCATTCTGCTCGAATATTGATTGAGAATAGTGTCTTGTCATCAGAAGATGTTATTTCCATTTACAAATCAGAACAAAGCCGAGTTCATCATATTTTTGATACCGCAACAAGAAAACCAAAACTTCAATCAGAGAAAAAAGTGATGGAAGCTATCACTGCGCATGATAAAAATCGCAAATTTCCAAACTTTCCTTCAGAAGAAACCCGGAAAAAAGTATTTGGCAAAGAATTTGACCGATTAAATCAAAAACATCATATGGCAAAATTGATAAACTATGCGTTATTTGATATTTTACTTCGCCTCAAAAACACGTTGATTTTTGGAGAGGATGTTGCTCAAAAAGGTGGTGTATATCATGTTACCGCTGATCTATATAGACAATTTGGGGTTGGTAGAGTGTTTAACAGTACACTGGCTGAGAAATCAATTATTGTTTTTGCAATGGTTTTTGCTCATAATGG
>CAZOUJ010000123.1:1606-5300 GCA_964582955.1 uncultured bacterium | reverse complement strand
TAAATACATCTGAACCGTTGTAATTAAGCTCTGGTGTGTACACCCCGTCCGTTACTGTACCGTGTAAAGGTACATCCACTACCTCAAAGGCTAGCTCGTCACCATCTATATCAAACCCTGTAAATCCAATCTCAACAGGGATATCTTCGTCCGTTTCAATATAAAAATCTTCAACAATAGGAGTATCATTCACTGATTCAATGTGTAAAATGAAATCAACTTCATCAGTATACTGCCCATCATAAATTTCGATAGTTATCGTCACGCTACCAACAAAATTTTCAACAGGAGTTAATTGAAGAGAGGTGCTATCAAGTTCATATAACACGTTGACAGAATCACTCAATCCCACAAGAATTTCTATTTCATCTCCATCCACATCTTCATAAATAATATTAACAATGGCTGTGGAGTCTTCCGGAATGAATATATCCTCAATATCTGAAAGCACAGGAGGATCATTCACAGGAAGAACAGTAATATTAACCGTTGCAGTATCTGCTAACTCACCATCCAAAGCTCTGAATGTAAAGAGATCCTCACCATTGTAATTGAGACTGGGAGTGTAAACGCTATCTATAAATGTTCCATGTAAGGGTGGGTCAACAATTTCAAAACTCAACTCATCCAGGTCAACATCGGTACCGGTAAGTTCTATGCTAACTGGAGTATCTTCATTCGTTTCAGAAAAAATATCGTCCGCAACCGGGGGATCATTAACTGCAATGACGGTCAGTTCAAAGAAATCGTAAACTTGATATTCATTATCTTCAACCGTTACAGAGATTATAACAGAACCGTTATAATTCTCGGAAGGAGTCATTGTCAGTTGGTCACCGGAAATATCAACAGAGACGAGATGTTCATACTCACTCGTTGCATTAATATTCAATGAGTCACCATCCACATCAAACACATCAATTGCTATGGTTAGTGGGGTGTCCTCCAGTGTTTCCTGATCCCCAATTTCAGTTAATACAGGAGGATCATTTACCGGAGTGACTATAATCTCCACATCATCCGATGCAATGGCACGCCCCTGTGAATCATTGACTGTAAAAGTAAGGGTATCCGTACCATTCCAATCCTGAACAGCACCAAAGGTCACAAGAAACGCATCGATTTCCACAGTTACATTAAATTGTCCCTCAACCGTTAGTATCAAATCATCTTCATCTATATCCGTCAAATAGGGTGAAAAATCTTCCACAAGGTCATCATCTTCCTCAAAGGTAAAACTTGGGGGAAGGGTTATCTCCGGAGGATCATTGGCTGAATTCACTGTAAGTGAAAAAACCTCTGAATCGGACAGTTCTTCTCCAGGTTCATTTGATAAAGTATCACTCACAATAACCGAAATATTAACGGTACCATACCAGTTTTCTGCCGGAGTCAGCGTCAACTGATTGCCTTCCATTTCTACCGAAACATTATTGGGATACTCACTCTGGGCAGTGAATATCAGTGTATCTCCGTCTACGTCCGTAGCCTCCAAAGTAAGTACCATTGGTATGTCTTCGGTCGTTTCCTGATCACCAATAAAAGTAAGCACTGGAGCATCATTAACGGGGTCTATGAAAACATTGAGCTCTTGAGTAGCAACTCCACCATAACCATCGTTGGCCTCTAATAAAAGTGATATTGGATCTGTTGTAATATAATCTATCTCTAATGTTGTGATAAGTAAATTGGAGCCATCGAACTCCGCACCCAGACGAAAGGGGTCAGAAATTAATAATACCTGAAATGTGATCTGACTTACTGCCTGTTCAGAATCAGTAATATACGAAGAAATATCTACAGTATTCTCTCCACTGTCCTCATCGATATGCTGGTCATCAATTTCTGACCACTCAGGGGGTGTGTTCGTTGTACATATCTTTACTATGTTCGAAGAAACAGTATCACCAAATAACTCACCATCCATTGGTGTCACTTCCGCATTCCAGTTTTCATCACAAGCAGTAGCGCTGGCAGGAATAATCAATTGATTGGCAAACTCTGCCTGCTCCACACCATCCTTGAACCAGGTAATTATCGTACCTGATTCAGGATTTCCTTCGATATCTGCATAAACATAATTTAGCACAAGATCGTCATCAATGGTTGGTACTGACGGATTTATGGCTACATTTAATGCTTCTGGTGCATCATTTATCGGGTTGACAGTCAGTTCAAAATATACTGTATCAGATAAAAATTCGTCACTCACCCACACCATGATCTCTGCCGTTCCGTTCCAGTTAGGAAAAGGGGTTATTTCCAAATCAGACCTTGTAACTTTTACTTCAATATTCTCATTTTCACTGGAAGCATCGTAAGACAGTGCATCCCCATCCACATCTTCAGCGATCAATGCATATTCAAAAACTCCATCTTCATCGACTTCCTGGTCCCCTATTTCTTCCAGTTCCGGAGCATCATTAATGGGATCTACTGTTATAACGACATCCGCGGGCGATGAGTATTCTGTTCCGTCAAATGCTCGATAGGTCATCAAATCATCACCATTATAGTCCGGGTTCGGTGTATAAACACCCCCATCATATGTTCCATTTTGAGGAATATCTACAATCTCAAAAGTCAGGCTATCTCCATCGGGATCACTCCCATCAAACACCACATCCACTGGTACATCCTCATCTGTTCTGATCAGCAAATTATAAGCAATTGGAGGCTCGTTTATAGAAATTACTTCCAATTGAAACGTTTCAGAGTCTTCTGAATCACCGAATCCATCTGTGACTGTGACAGTTATATTTGCGGTTCCTGACCAATTATCTTCCGGTGTTAAGGTCAAAACATCAAACCGAATTGTTGTTTCAACATTTTCGTTGTCCGATGATGCAGTGAAGATCAAATCAACATTATCTACATCCGAAGCGATCAACGTTATTTCCAGTGGAATATTTTCCAAGGTTATCTGGTTTCCAATGGGCTCAAGAATTGGTGGGTCATTAATGGGAAGTACAGTGACCTCAACCACATCGCTATTATAGAAAAATGCAGAACCATCATTCACCCGGAACTCAACAGATTCTGAGCCATACCAATTTTCAACTGCAGAAATTGTGACCGTCATGCCATCTACTTCCACTATAACATTTTGGTTATTAACGGCTGATATAGATAATGAATCATCTTCAATATCGTCCACATATTCGGAAAAATCCACAACCAGAGAACTATCTTCATCAAAAATAAAATTTTCAGGTAGGTCTATAGTGGGAAGATCATTGACCGGGAGAACAGTTAAGATAAAATCAGTAGTTGACTCTAAAAACCCATCACTGACAATAATCGTAATATTTGCGGTTCCATACCAGTTACGACCGGGAATTAATGTTAAATAATTATTAGAAAAAGTATATGATATATTATCAGATTCATCAATAATGGCAGAATAGCTTAATGCATCTCCATCCATATCAGATGCTATAACTTCAACCGTTATTTCAGTATCTTCCTGCATTGTCTGGTCTGAAATGGGGTCGATCACAGGTGCATCTGGAACAGGTGCAATATATACACTCATAGTGTCAATCACAAATTCACTGCTCTGGTCTGTCCCTGTAAGAAAAATAGAAAATGTGCCGTGAATATTTTCACCATAATCAATGATCATGCTATTATCATCTAAATCTACAGAAATATTGTTACCATTATTTGTGGACACAGAATATGTCAGGACGTC
>CAZOUJ010000123.1:0-1596 GCA_964582955.1 uncultured bacterium | reverse complement strand
ACATCATCATCCATTATTATCTCATCCATATCTATAAACACCCCATCAATATTGATTGTGTCAGGATAAGCATCTTCCACTACTGAAATATCATCCAATGGGTTCAAAATAACAGGACTATCATTAACGGATACGACAGCCAGTGTGAAGCGAGTGGTATCGCTCAGGGTATTGGACTCATAGAAAAGTATGTCATCAAACGCAATGACCTCAATATCAAAAAATCCATGATGATTCGCCGCTGGAATGATGGTTAATTGGTTACCGTTTACAAAACATGCTACCGGGTCAACACTGTTGACAGGATGAGCAAAATATGTTATCTCATCATTATCAGCGTCCGTTGCAAAAAGAGAAATCTCCAATAAGGCATCTTCATAAATAAACTGATAGTCGATATCATCAATAACGGGAGCATTTCCAGAAACCTCGTAGGTATTTATTGTAGAAGGATCAGATGGATTTGATTCATAGACCGACCCCAAAATATTTATCGCTGATACAGAATAGCTGTATTCCATCTCAGTTTCTAATTCAGAATCCGTGTAATTCAACTCGGAAAGTCCCGCAATTAAAACACTACCATTTTTAAACAAATTGTAGGTGTCATTGTACACAGTTAGCTCAACAGTTTGGACATCCAACCCGTTAAATACCTGGGAAGGAGCCTCAACAACTGTACGGACAGATCCATCTTTCCATATCTTGAAATATGCCTGATTTCCTGGACCAAAACCATTACCGCTGCCGTCATCCTGGCTGGCAACGAGGTTGTTCTGAGGTAAGGGCCATGTACCCTTACCAACACATAGAGCACCATCAAACACACCGATCACATCTCCATCTGATATCTCACTGCCATCATCAAAAGTAACACCGGTCACCACAAACACCATTGCGCTGAAAGGATTACCTGAATAGGACAGCTCAAAAGGATCTTCCTCAAAATATGCTGGGCTCCAGTTTATATCCACATACCCGTCAATATAATTGCTGGCCCTGGAATTAACAGTTAATTCAGCGGACAAATTTTCCGGAGGGTTGGGCGCCAACGATGAGGTCTGACTGGATGTTGTTGCATAGACCATATTTGATGGTGCCGAGGGTCCTAACTCATTAAATGCTGCAACAACATAGGAATATTCTGTATTCTTGCTCAGACCCTGGTCAGTAAAACTAGTGGAACCAGTTTCACCAATAAAAATATTTCCATACCTATAAATCTGGTAGGTTATAGGTGGCGATCCCGATGAAGAAGACCAACTGAGATAGACCTGCTGATTACCGCCGCTTGCTGAAACATTAGCAGGAGTAGATGGTGGAAGCTGAGTATTTGTTGTTACACACAAAACTTCCGTCAACTCTCCCTCATATCCCTCACTGTTGATACCTGAAACCGCATAGCAGAATAAGGAATTGTCCTCTAGGTTGTTGTCGTAATAGCTGATAGATGATGTATTCCCAATAATATCATCGCTCGATATACTCTGCGGATCGTAATCATCTATAGCGAACCTGTAAAAGTTGTAGGAAACAGCGTTACCGCCGACCGGATCACCAGGACCATAGGCTGTGGACCAGCTCAGGATATTCTGA
>CAZOUJ010000122.1:4953-5307 GCA_964582955.1 uncultured bacterium | reverse complement strand
GAAAGCTGATGAGCTGCATTTGATGAAAGAGCTAAAATATGCATCACCAATACCACTCATTGCTGATGAGAACTGTTTAAGGGTAGATGATATTCTACCATTAACAGATTCTTTTCATGGAATAAATATTAAATTGATGAAATGTGGTGGATGTGCGGAGGTCCCAAAAATGTTCAAGTATGCCAATGATTCAGGATTGAAGGTGATGCTGGGATGTATGGTTGAATCTTCTGTGGGAATAACTGCAATGAGTCAATTTGCATCTCAAGCAGACTATCTTGACCTGGATGGAAATTTGTTGATAAATAATGATCCCTACGATGGGGTAAAAATTCGAAATGGAATTCCGATCCT
>CAZOUJ010000122.1:2578-4943 GCA_964582955.1 uncultured bacterium | reverse complement strand
GAGGTGGGAATACATCCTTAAAATTAAACTCCATAAATTCACATGGAAAAAAAGCAGGTATAAAATGAAAGTCATTGGGATTGAACATATCGGAATTGCTGTAAAATCAATAGACAAAGGGTCTCCATTTTGGGAACATATTTTGGGAATAAAATCAACAGGGAGGGAAGAGGTACAAGGGGAAGGTGTAGTAACCAATATTTACAATACGGGAAAGGGAAAAATCGAGCTATTGGAATCTGTTAAATCAGATTCTGCCATTCAGAAATTCCTGGATAAAAAGGGTGAAGGGATCCACCATATATGTCTGCAAGTTGATGATGTTTACTCTGCAATCTCAGAATTGGAAGAAAACGGAATATCTGTTATATACAGGACACCGAAAAAAGGGGCAGAGGGCTTTTTGGTGACATTTATCCATCCCAAAGATGCAGGTGGGGTGTTAGTTGAATTGGCCCAGGAAACATAATGGTTCAAGGTATACTGTGGGTTGTATAACCCAATTTAATGAATAAAAACCAAAATTTAAAAATCCCCCCAATGTTAAAATCTGTTCCAACACGCCCGGGGGTTTATTATTTCAGCGATACAAAAGGAAAAATATTATATATAGGGAAAGCTAAAAATCTCAAAGCCCGGGTGCGCTCCTATTTCCAAAAAAACAAATATCAGACCCCTAAAAATCAATCTATGATAAAACGGATCGATGGTATAGAGTGGATCATTACTTCCAATGAAGTTGAGGCAATGTTCACTGAGGCCAACCTAATAAAGCAGCACCAGCCTAAGTACAATGTTGATCTGAAAGATGGAAAATCCTTTCCATTTATTCGTATTACCAATCAACCATTTCCCCAAGTATTTCTCACTCGGATAATTGAAAAAGATGGGTCACGCTATTTTGGTCCCTACACCGATGTGAGACATTTGCGTGCCGTTTTAAAAATGATCCATCACATATATCAAATACGAAGTTGTACGTTCAAACTTGACAAGAAGACAATTGAGGACAAAAAGGTCTCCCTCTGTCTTGACTACCATATAAAAAAATGTGGGGGCCCCTGCGAAGGATTGATAACAGAAAAAGAATACGATAAAATGATTGCAACAGTAACATCGTTTTTACACGGAAAAACAAGTGATACGGAACGGTTCTTGTTGAAAGAAATGAATCGCAGTTCTGATGAACAAAGATTTGAAGATGCTGCAAGAATCAGGGATCAATTGGAATCAGTCAGGCGATTCAAAAACAGACAGAGAAAGGTCTTAGTTGACTTTAATGACAGAGATATCTTTTCTATAGCCCATAAAGATGAAATTGTTGTTGTTGTTATTATTAGGGTAAGAGGGGGACGGTTTTTCAGCAGAGAGAAAATTTATCTTCGGCAGATCAGGACACCTGAGGAAGCACTGGAGTCTGTTATTACCCGGTTTTATATGGATTCTTTTGATGTACCGAAAGAAATAACTTTACCTCTCGCAGTGCCAAATGAGAGTGCAATATATTTGTGGTTGAGTGAAAAGAGAAGTGGCGCATTGAAAATAAAGTATCCACAAAGAGGTGAGAAAGCAAGGGAGCTTAGGGTTGCACATCAGAATGCAAAGTTACTATTGGGTGAATGGATACTGGCAAAGAAAAAACGGAAGGAATATATTCCTAACTCACTAAAGCAACTTCAGGATGATCTGCAATTGAAGGCCCCTCCCAGGAAGATCGAAGCGTTCGATATCTCTCACTTGGGTGGAACAAATACGGTAGCTTCAATGGTATATTTCATGGATGGAAAACCGGTGAAAAAGAAATACCGAAAATATAAGATAAAAACAGTTACAGGGATTGATGACTATTCTTCCGTGCGGGAAGTGGTTATCAGGCGATACAAAAGACTGTTGAAAGAAAAATCTCCTTTACCGGACCTAATTCTGATTGATGGCGGAAAGGGTCAATTGTCCATGGCAGTTTCAGCGCTTCGGCAGTTGGGAATAACGTATGTCCCTGTGATTGGTTTAGCAAAACGGCTGGAGGAGGTATTTTTGCCCGGGCAGTCAGAGCCGCAGTCCATTTCTAAGTCATCCCCTGGGCTTTTGCTTTTGCGTAGAGTGCGGGATGAGGCCCACCGGTTTGCTGTCTCTTTTCAAAGGCTAAAACGGTCAAAATCAATCAGGGAGTCATTGTTCCTTAGCATCAATGGAATGGGACAAAAACGTGTAAATAATTTATTCACTCATTACCAGAATATTAGAGATATTGCAACGACAGAACCGGAAGATATTTCTAAGAGATTATCCATTTCAAAAGAACTTTCATTGGAGTGCATAAAGCTGGCAAAAGGAATGGTAAAAAAGAAAAAACCTTAGAGATGAA
>CAZOUJ010000122.1:0-2560 GCA_964582955.1 uncultured bacterium | reverse complement strand
CTTATAAGTGGCAGTTGTATTATAAGGTCCTGGTCTTAGTGCACTTTCCAGGACAGAAATTTCATTTGTTAGCGCTTCAATTTCTGATTTATTTTTTTCCTCCAACTGATAGTGAATGACCCGGATCATTTCTTTAAATTCTAGCGGATCATAGAGGCGGGTCAGAAACACAATTTTACCTTTCGGATTGATGATAATATTCCGGGTGACCCCTGCGTCCTCAGCTGCAAATTGTTGAAATACTTGTGCGCCGAGATCCAGAGCAAGGGGATAGGATATTTTCATCTGTTTTCTAAAACGGGTTACGATATCTGCAGGTTCGTCGCGGTCTATTCCAATTAGTTTTAGTCCCGCTCTTTCATAGGGTTTCCAGATTTCCTTTTCGATATGGGGCATTTCCTCTATGCAAACAGAGCACCATGAGGCGGTGAATTGCAGCATGATCACATTACCTTTTAATTTTTCAAAGGATGTGGAAGACCCATCCGGAAATTCCAAGTTGAACTCCGGAGAGTGTTCACCAACTTTTACAGTGTAGCCCCTGTCATCCATTCCCGGAAGGGGTTCATTCTTTTTTTGGTTTTCCTTAATTGGTGTGCATGGCAGAATTGACAGGGTGCCAAGACAGACTAAATAATTTATGATAGGAAATTTAATACTTTGGTTGGACATGGTTATTTTAGCAGGTAACAAAATATTTATTAATCCCCTATTTTAGAAGAGAACTTCTATTGAAAAAGACTCTCTAAGTCAATCAACTAAAAATCCCTGTTCCTTCATCCATGAATCAGAAACAAATTTACCTAAATAATTACGAATTCCGTCTGCAAGGATCACAAGGCAATTTTCATTTTCATTTAATCTTTCTGCTACCTGAATTGCTGCCCAGACACAGGACCCTGAAGAACCTCCTACCAATAATCCTTCCTCCCTGATGAGTCGCTGTGCCATTTTGAACGAATCCTCATCGTTGACTTTTATGTATTCATCCACAAGATGATTGTCCAATACATCAGGAAAAAAATCATAGCCAATTCCCTCAACTTGGTAGGGATACACTTCATCACCTCCTCCCAGGATTGACCCGTACGGATCCACTCCTACTATATTAATATGGGGAATCTTTTCTTTTAGTTTTTTTGCCACCCCTGTGATCGTTCCTCCGGTGCCCACTCCTATCACCACTGTGTGCAGGTCTGTTCCAAACTCAGCTATAATTTCCTCCGCCGTTCCATGGTAGTGGGCATCAGGATTCTGGGGATTTTTATACTGATCAAGAATATGTGAATTAGGCGGCTGTCGCTGTAGTTTTTTTGCCACTTCCAAGAGTCCTTCCGGGTCATCGTGGGCCGCCTCTGTCGGTGTCCGAACGATCTCTGCCCCAAGCGCTTTCAGGACAACCTCCTTTTCCATACTCATTTTTTCCGGCATGGTAATAATAAGACGGTACCCTTTTACAGCAGCCGCAAGAGCCAGTCCTTCAGTGAACCGCCGGCATTAAAAAATTCACATTTCGCATACAGGCCGCATCTCAGGTTTTTCCCTATGCGATTCAGTTTTACTATGGGTGTATTTCCGATCGTGTCCAGGACTGTTTTATAAATCATTATTTTCTTTTATTGAGGTATTATTACTAAAAAGATTAGGAAAAATTACAGCCAATCATTATTTTTTAATATAGTTTAAATACATTAATTATAAAGTATGAAAAATAGTATAATGTGATGTAAATCATATTATCAATTTTCAAGAATTTTTTCTCTTGTATTGTATAAAAAGGATTTATATCTTCCTCCCGAGCTATGTGGAAGACCTTACCGATAAAGTGTGGTCTGCACCCCTGTTTTATGTCGTATTGGTGTATATCACTTGAGGTGGAAAAATAGGTTTGTGACCTATTCCAAACACTATTTTAACCCCCGTTTCTCTATACTGGCATCCTGTCAGTTTAGCACGCTCTGTGCCTATTTTCCCTCCATATTTTCTCACAATAAACAATTCAAAATTTTATTTTCATTAAACAAAAGGAGTAGAGAATGAAACTACTTAAGACAACGTTGGTACTAACCATTTCAGCTATGTTTATGGTCGCCTCAGTTTTTGCAGGTGTTGGAAGCCATAAATCAGGAGATAAGGTTAAACCACTGATTGATATTGCTTCAGTACATGATACAAAGATGCAATCACATGATGTGATTGATTTTCCGGCAAACATAAATACTTTCGATCATGGTGAAGGTGTGCGCGATACTGAGATCACTATTGAGCTGTGGGATTCCTATGGTGACGGTTGGAACGGTAACATCTTAAATTTTCACTGTGAAACGCATGGCGATGATTTTCCATTGACCCTGTTCAATGATGGTTACTATGATGATGGCTCTTATGCATCATATACCATTATGGTACACGATGGTGATTGGACAGTAACCTGTGATGGCGGTAGCTGGCAGGGCGAAGTTTCATGGTCGGTCACCCACGTTGAATCAGGTCAGACAATTATAGCTGGTGGTGCACCATTTGGTCCCGAAACGTTTACTATGCCTTTTGTTCCGTCTGG
>CAZOUJ010000121.1:2389-5367 GCA_964582955.1 uncultured bacterium | reverse complement strand
TATCACAGATTATTTAATTCCAGGGGAAGAAAATGTTATGGAGTATGAGGCCTGCTGGGCATCATCAAGCAATCAGTGTTATGGCTTTTGGCCTACAATAACGGATCCCAGTGGTTATCTGGCAAATATCGTCATGTCATCTTTTATCATAATTTCACGTTAAATTGGAGAATCATATGAAAAAAATTCTCCTTTCTTGCATTATTTCCTATCAAGTACTCTTAGCAGATGATGTAACTCTCTGGATTTCATCGGCAGATGATAACGGTGTGGCTGTATCTATGGTAGTAGAGGAGGAGATTTATGGATTTCAAATGACATTTGGTGTGGAAGGGGAACCGGAAAATATATTTGCTCCGGTGGACAGCGTTTTTTATAATGAAGCAGGTGACAGTGTAAGTTCAACGGTTGTTTATCCCATCTCAGGAGCTGTGCTAGACTTTGGATACACCTGTTTTATTAATGATGAAGGTTTAGTGGTGGCATTTTCTTTTGACAATATTGGCATTGCACCTGGGGATACGGTCGTTTTGGCTGAGTTCCCCTGGGAAATATCAGGATTGACTCCGGACCAGGTCAGTATTATAGATCCGCTTTTTGTAGGTTTGGATGAAAACGGAGTGCCTGTCAGTCTTGAAGTGGAATACGGTCTCGTTGAGTACCAGGACGGTTGGCCCTATGAAACCATAACCCAGGTCATTTCTTCACCGACCGTGGCACCATTCGAATCGGGAAATAAAGTACTTTTTGGGGACTACAACGGTTACTTCAGAATTGTAAATCCTGATGGAAGTGACGAATGTTGGTTCAACACTGGAAACCAGATATGGGGTTCGCCTGCAGTGAGCGATATTGATAACAACGGTGACCTGGAGATTATAATCACTTCCAAAAGCCAACATCTTTACGTCCTTGATGATGAGTGCGGCCTGGAACTGGATTTTGATGCAGAACAGTATTTAATGGGGACCCCTGCCATTGGAAATTTGGATGATGACCCGGAAAAGGAAATTGTGTTCGGTGGATACACCAATCCCGGAACCATATTTGCCATCAATCATGATGGCTCTCCGGTAGATAATTTTCCTCTTGAGCTGGATGAAAAAATTCAGAGGGGTGTTGCTCTAGCAGATTTTAACGGAAACGGAAAAGATGATATAGTGTGCGGGACCGATGATGAACATCTTTATCTCATTTATGATGATGGAACCATTGCAGATGGGTTTCCCTTTGAGGCCAGTGGTGACTTCAGGAGCGCTCCCATTGTTATTGATGTGAATGGAACAAAGGTTATATTCGCAGGTTCCCGGGACAATTCATTTTATGCGCTGAATTCTGATGGAAGCCTGCTGTTTGAAATACAGACCGGTGACGATGTACCGTCATCTGCAGGTATTCTGGAGACGGATTCAGGGCCTGCTGTCTTTTTTGGTTCTGAGGATGATTTTATCTACGGAGTAGATCTAAATGGGTATCCACTCCCTGGGTGGCCCGTTGATACAGGGGTTGATGTGATCGGTTCACCGGTATTTGCTGATCTGGACAGTGATGGTTCACCTGAAGTGATTGCCACAAATGGCGGAGTAGATTTTTTGGTCTTCAGATTGGATGGAACTCCTTTTGATGAAATTCCTATTGATTTTGAATTGCCTTTTGTCAGTTCTCCCAGCGTCGCTGATATGGATATGGATGGTGACCTGGAACTATTTGCCGGAACAAGCGAGAGTGTTGTTGCAATTGATATGAAAGATCCGGGTACAACGGAAGGATACTGGAATGTGTACCGGGGGAATCTGGACCGAACTGGTTTTTACCAGACAACCGGTGGTGGCACGGAGATTCCCCACATTGCAGATTGGAACCTGGTGGGCCTTCCATTAAATGTGGATGATGCAACAGTGACAACCATTTTTCCGGAATCCATTGAGGGAACGCTTTTTTCTTTTAATGTAAGCTATGTTCAGGAGGACGCTTTAGTACCGGGAACTGGGTATTGTTTGAGATTTGAGTCTGAAGGGACAACCGTACTGACCGGAACATCCATCAATTCTTTGGCCCTTGACCTTGCTGAAGGGTGGAACCTCATTTCGGGAATTTCATCCGCTGTGAGTGTGAATGACATCGGTGATACCGGGGAAATTATCATTCCCGGAACTATCTATGGATACAACGGTTCTTATCTCCAGGCGGAGACCATAGAACCGGGGAACGGTTACTGGATGAGGGCCAGTGAAACAGGGGTGATCACCATATCTAATACACTGAGCAGGAGAGAAGAATCCAGGGATCTCATTGTAGATGACCCAATGGGAAATACTCTACGCTTTCACAACGGGATGGATTTGTATTTTGGTGTTGAACTATCCGAAACCAATATTTTGTGTTACAGTCTTCCTCCTAAAATACCCGGGGGATTTGATGTGCGCTTTGTGGGAGATATTAAAGCGATTGATGATTTTGGAGTCATAGCGCTCACACACTCTAGCCCAATGCTCACGCTGTCCTATGATGCGACAATCATTGGTGAAAACTGGATTTTGGTTGACAAAGAAAATGATGAGGAATATACACTTATTGGAAGGGGAGAACTCCAAATTCCCGCTTCTGTACATTTTTTGGAATTGAGAAGATCTTCTTCATCAGAAATACCGGAAACGTTTGCCCTGCACCAGAACTTTCCAAATCCATTTAATCCCATTACGACGTTAAGCTATGGCCTACCCAAGGTCAGCGATGTAGGATTAGCTATATTTGATATGTTGGGAAATGAGGTTGCCACCTTGGTTAATACCCGCCAACAGGCTGGTTTCAGATCAGTCCAGTGGGACGGGACAGACTCCATGGACAGAGCAGTAAGTGCAGGTGTATACCTCTACCGGATACAGGTAGGAGAGTTTGTAGAGACCCGCAAAATGGTTTTACTTAAATAAGTTTATTTGAGGAGTTTTAGGAAATTCCGGTTTAGTCAATCTTGACTC
>CAZOUJ010000121.1:0-2379 GCA_964582955.1 uncultured bacterium | reverse complement strand
CATTCAAATCCTCATCTTAGGAACCGTTCACAATGAGGTCACCTGGGCAGAAAGATTCCACCTACCCCTTTTGTTTTTCTTTGAAAACAGGATTTATAGGAAATTCCGGGTCAGCGAATCTTGACTCACCTTCCGAGTCGTCGGTAAATTCATCGGCTCATGGATGTCATTCGTCTGGAAAAAATGCAGTTTTACGGATATCACGGTGTTTCCGAATCGGAAAGAGAACTGGGGGGGAAATTCGAAGTAGACCTGGAGATGTTTTTTCCCTTGCAAAAGGCTGGAAAATCTGACCGATTAGAAGATACTTTAGACTATGAGGCTGCGTATAACCTTGTACAGTCCTGTGTCGTACAGAAAAAATATTTTTTACTTGAAACCTTAGCAGAATCAATCATTGACATTTGCATGGAAACATTCCCGGTTCATCGTATAGTAGTTCGTGTACGGAAGCCCAATGCTCCTGTAAAAGGTGTTCTGGAACACGTAGAGGTTGAATGTGACAGGAGCCGTAGCTAAAATGGCTGAGCGGGTATTTTTATCCTTGGGATCGAACCTAGGGGACAGGGAAGCTAATCTTGCTGGCGCGATCAGTGCTCTAGAGACCCACAAAGAAATTAACCATGTCCGCAGTGCATCATTCTATGAATCGGTATTTTTAGGCGAGGGAGACCAGCCTGATTATCTCAACACAGTGATTGAAATAACTAGTTCTTTTCAACCTTTCGATTTGTTTGACCACATCTGCCAAGTCGAACAAATGATGGGTCGTCCAAAGGAGCGGACAAAAAATATTTCACGCTCTATTGATATTGATATTTTATGTCATGGTGATTCCGTTCTTGAAACAGATACCTTAATTATTCCACATCCAAGAATAGCGTTTAGAAAATTTGTTTTGATTCCATTTCATGAACTAGCACCAGATTTTACTATACCGGGATTAAATGTCAGTGTGGAAAATTTACTCCATGTGTGTGTCGATAAATCCATGGTGGTCAAACATAGTTTAGAGTCCAGAGCTTGAGAAACTTATATTATCTTTCTGTGGAGGGCCCCATAGGAGTGGGAAAAACCAGTCTCGTTAAATTGCTTGGGAAAAAACTGGGGGCGAAAATGGTGCTTGAAGAATATGAAAATAATCCGTTTTTGGAAGATTTTTACAATGATCCGGAACGATTTGCCTTCCAGACACAGTTATTCTTTCTAATGAGCCGGTACAGGCAACAGCAGGACCTGCGTCAGGTGGATATGTTTCATAATTTATTGATTACTGATTATATGTTTGTGAAAGATCGTTTATTTGCGTCACTTAATTTGGATGATAAAGAACTATCTCTGTACGATACAGTGGCAAATTTATTGGAAAGGAATGTCCTTAAACCGGATATGGTCATTTACCTCCAAGCAGACACAGAAACATTGATGCGTAATATTGCCCAAAGAGGCAGGGATTTTGAAACGAATATGTCCTTTGAATATTTAGATGCATTGGGCCAGGTTTACACTGAATATTTCTTCAAATATCAGGAAACCCCTTTAATAATCATCAATACAAATAATATAGATTTTGTCAATAATAATGATGATTTGGAGGAGGTCATTAAATATATAAGGGAGCCTGTTTCAGGGACTAAATTTTTCAATCCTATCATTGACCGCTAATTATGCGTCTTTTTCTCTTGTTAGTTGGAGGATATATTCTTTATAAGTTAGTCCGGTCTATACTGGTTCCGGGACAAAACAATCAAAATATTGGTTCACGAAACCGTCAAAAAAGATCAGAATATAAAAATCTGAGTATCAGTGATGCTGAATTTGAAGATATTGAGGAGGAAAAAAAATGAATGTCGGACCCTGGTTTTTTAGTTCAACAAACCTGAGCCAGAATGGTGGAATTTTATTATTAAGGATTTCATACGGCCTGTTGTTATTAATGAACCATGGCTGGGACAAAATCGTTGCTGGTCCAGATAAATGGACAGGGTTAGGGCGAACTGGGCTCATGCCGTTGGGCATAGAGTCTTTTCATTCGTTTTTTGGGTTAATGGCAGCAATATCAGAATCAATTTGTGCAGTCCTCGTCATTATTGGTCTATTGACGAGACCTGCTTCAGCACTCATTACCATCACAATGTTTGTGGGGGCAAATTTTCATATTGTATTGGACAGAGGGAGTCCAGAAATGGCCCTCCTGTATGGCGTTATTTTTCTGAGTATTGGACTCTTAAATCCAGGTAAATATAGTTTGGATCATTTGATTTTTAATCAAGGCCGTTGAAAGCAGTTCGAATTCACGATCATGGGGACATTTCTGTATTAAAATGGGAATCCATTCCTAAGCCTCAATTAAATAAGAAAGGGGATGATGTTCTTGTC
>CAZOUJ010000120.1:0-5376 GCA_964582955.1 uncultured bacterium | reverse complement strand
GTGGTGGTGGCGCAGGAGGAGCATACTGATCTAATCCATCATCATATCCATCGGTAGCATCCGGTGAAAATCCAAATGTCAGCTCATAGCTCACGTCATCTGCCATTGCGGTAATAGTTACAGCAAAATCCGGATCGCCTAAAAGGGACGCTGTAGAATTCCATTCAACAGGTTCCTCCGCACTACCTACGACATCATTGGGTACAAAATTGTAAGTGAAATCTATGTTATCATTGATCTGATCGTTGGATGCATCATAAGACTTAAACGTGAGAGATTCTCCATTTTGATTTCCAAAAATAGTTAGACCAAAAACCATCCTACCTGAAAAAAAGATCCCATCAGTTTTTACCCCTCTGCACTCATCATCTACAAATGCAGCAATGATATCATCGCTGTCATTTGATTCTTCACCATTGAAAATCAACACGCCGGTCATAGACGCATTGAATTGAAAATCAGGGGGGTTGACTGACCAATCTGGTGGATCGGACAATCCAATAGATACTAATAATACAAATGAAATAAAGTATAGTTTTTTCATGATAACTCCTTATTCTCAAAATCCAATATTTTTACCCAATAAAACATAGTTTATATTATAACAATATTTGATAGTTTCAACATTCAATATTAATTTACTTTTTCACACTATCCCAATTATTTTTCTAATAGTATGTCGCACAACCCACAAAAGCCGCTGACCAAAAAAAAGGAGACCACCGTTAAGTGGACAAAAGATGCAGACAACCGTCTTTTAAAAATAGAAAAACAAATTGAGAAAATTGAGAAAATACTGGAATCCTTAATTAGAGAATGGTCCAAAAAAAATCCATCTAAACGTTCATCAACAATTGTGTACTCCTTAAAGAAAAAATCATGAAAAAACGAGTTGTCCAGGTTACAAGAGTTTCAAAAACAGTGGACAAGCGATTAGAAAATCTTGAGAAAAGACTGGCACGGGTGAACACAATGCTTTCTCAATTGAACAAGCTGCTTCCTTCCGTGGAAAAGCCATCAAAAACAATAGCCTATACCATTAAAAAGAACTCTTAAATCCCTTAATCAGTCTTTGAAATACTTCGTTTCTGTAAAAGTTAAGTGGAACGGAACTTACGATACAGCGGAAAAGGGAGATAAATCTTGTTCCGATTCAAGATAAATATATACTAATATGACCAAGATTCTTTATAGACAAAGAGGAGTTCGGTGTGGGCCTTTCTGAAATAAAATTGTAACTTAAACCGATCAACAGGGGGAGGTGATCTGTTTAAGCTATTTTACGACGGTGATTTTCGTCTTCCGAACAGCATCTCCGGCCCGCATCACAACAGAATATGTTCCACTGGAAAGGAACCGACTTTTTAAGTTCAACCGATAATATCCAGCCGGTTTTATATCATGCACTGGGTGAAGAATTTCTCTTCCTTTGATATCAAAAACACGAATGTCTACCAGGGTATTTTGTTTTAGTCCATAGGTTAACTGGGTAACCGGGTTGAATGGATTGGGATAGGCCCCGGATAAAATATAGTCATCAGGAATGCCCATTAAACCTTCTCTTCGTATTGGATCTGAATTTTGAGAAAAACGGTTATCGATAAGGGGCAATGGTGCAAACGGTTGAAATAAAATGTTTTCAATCTCCTGTTGCTCAAGCTCAAACCATTGTGTCATCAGGGTCGAATACAACTGCCGAAAGTCAAACTCATGGAGAAGGTTTGCACTGTTATCAAAATCAGTCAGGTTAGGATTAGAACCATATATACCACCCTTTACTTTACTTCCAAAAAGTAATTGCGGAGCGCCCGCACCATGGTCCGTACCATCGGAGCCATTCTCAAAGGGGCGTCTACCAAACTCTGAGGTGGTGAGCAAGGCCACACGGTCCCCAAGTCCAAGGTTTTTAAGATCTTGGAAAAACGTACTGACGGAACTTGATAGCACTGACAAGAGATCACCGTGTTCATTTAACTGATTATTGTGGGTGTCATAACCGTATTGATGAGTCAGAAAAATTGGTGTATAGAGTCCCCCAGAAAGAAGCCTTGCAACAATGCTCAACTGGGTTCCAATACTGTTATTAGGATATTCCACTGTATTGTGACCCGTTTCCGCTGCTCCCTGAATAACACCGGCATAGGCAAAAGAATTATTGTCAATCTGACGGACATATGATAGTTCATTCCCACCAGCAGTTTCCGGAGGATCATTATTGTACTCACTCTCATAGGTTTCGTTCACCAAATTATAGAAAATGGACGGGTCATCCACAATAACTCCCGGAACACCCTCATTACCGGTAAGTAAAAGACCATCAGTAGAGCCCTGCTGGAGTGCCATGGGCTCTTCCGGTGGATTATTCACATAGTCTGAATAAAGTGTTTCAAGGTATCGCGCTACCCAGCCGGTAGAAATGAACTGGTCCACACCTGATCCGCTTCTCCAAATATCGGTAGACCGGAAATGAGAAAGGTCCTGCTGGTCATAGCCCACGTTCTGAATAATGGCCATGTTTTCATCATTCCAGAGGTCCATGAGCGGAGCCATGGCTGGATGAAGACCCAGTGTATCTGTGATTGTGATCAGTTCATTCTGGGGAATTGCAATAGTGGGACGGAGGTTGTAATATTCATCATCCTCAAACGGAATTATTGTGTTCAGTCCATCATTCCCTCCTCCCAAGTTCAAAATGACAAGGATGCGATTTTGTCCCCTGTCCCGCAAATGATCTGATATGGCCAAGAGCGGATGGAACCATCTGGGAATAAGCATTGAGCCCAATCCCAGGCCAAGTGAATTTTTTAAAAACTGTCTGCGTTTCATCTTAATTGAAAGTCCGGATATCTCATTAATAGTTTAATTGTTCCTCTCAAGCGGTCCTCCGCTTCCGGAATGGTCAGTGCCCAGTTGTACGGGTCCAATCCCTGAAGAAGTTGGTCCAGCAATAATTGACGGGTGTGATCGGTTGGTTGGATATCATAGAAGTACAGAATCATATCATCAATGAGCTGCTCCGCGTCATCAGGGTTTGAAAAATGGCTGGCCAACTCAAGAACATCAACCTGAAATCCCATGGGAAAATCGTAAACATATCCATCGATCACAGCATTGGTAAAAAGCTTCCGATAGGGGAGGGTGTAGGTGTTGATCCAGTTTCGGTATCCCAACCATCCTGACACATCAGGGGGGTACAGGAGAGCCTGACCAAAATATTCCTGAAACATTAATAGAATTCTATTTCTGGTTTGACCTTCGGGAGGAATAATATCAGTTACATACATTTGACGAATTGGGGACAGCACATGAACTATTCCACCACCATACTTGGCACCCCGGAAGTTTTCATTGAAAAACAATTCACTCTTAAAAAGAGCTTCCAGCATGGGTTTTATTTCATAATCATTTTCCCGGAGAATATTAGCCATTTCCTCAACGGCGGCGTCATCAGGATTATAATAGACAAACCACTGAAATATTTTCCGGGCAAAGAATCGTGCTGTCTCTTCCTGTTCAAATATTATATCGACAATATCATCCCCAAACCAGTATCCCGTTTGTCCCATGAATGTTTTGGAACCAAAATCATGCCTGTTCTCAATAAAAAAAGTTTCCAGACCGTCCGTGGTATAGCCTGTGTATGCTCGCGCCGCTTCAATTACATCATCCTGAGAATAGTTGCCCACACCAATGGTAAACAGCTCAAGCAATTCCCTAGAAAAATTTTCATTGATCCCTGCCAGAGGGCATGGATTTTCAGCAACCTGAAACGTAACATAATGCATATTGTCCGAATCGTCCACCAGACACTCTGCCCAAACATTGTTCATTGTTACGGTATCAGTGTTTATCAAAGCAAATCCAAAGTTTGCCCATTGATCGTCCGGATTCCAATCACAGTTAGAGCCTAAGGGTGGGTTCCCTACCATGCCCCATCCAGACCAACCATCAAACTCTCCCGTGACGGTATAAAGATACTCATAGACACCAGGCTCCAGCTCCATACTTCCCGAGAATATACCATCACCATTTGGCATCAGGGTAAGTCCAAAACCGGACCAACCGTCCATTGTTCCGGTCACATGGACCGCTCCGCCCTGGAGATCAACTCCTGTCATATCTACATTAAAATTGACAACCATGGACCCATCATTATATCCTTCCTCAGAGCATCCACCCCATGGATGGGAATCCAGAATAACATCCCCATTGTTTATCCCAAAGGCGCGGAGAGGAGTATCATCCGTTGGGTCGATATATGCACACTCGTCCGGAACATCCTCATAAATAGAAAATCCACCGCAGGTATACAAGTACCTGTACAGCCCAGGATTAAGGCCAATAGTTCTGGTATACACACCGTCCTCATCCCCATCTGTTAACTTTCTCCCATATCCAGACCAATCGTCACTATCACCCGTAACATAGAGGTGCCGGTATCTACTCTCATCATTATCCAGCCATTTTAGCATAGCAGGATCTAAAGCCATTTCCTTTACAAAATCTTTAATATTTCCCAGGGCATGCTCCCTCAGAAGAGCATAGTGATTATAAAGTGAAGGAGGAAACTGTACTTTCTGAGCTGATGTAGCAAAATGATCGTGCCAGAAAAGTGTCATCGTTTCGTGAATACTTGATTCTTCTTCTAACATATTATCAATTATCCAGCTTCGCAGCTGAGCTCGTTGGTCTCTGTATGCTTGATTTAAAGAGTCAAGCTGTTCCGGTGTGAGGGAATCGTAGGGCGGTATAGGATCATCGATCCAGTCTCCTGGAGGTTCTGGCGTGGGCTGCTCTTCCAGCAGCGCGTCCACCGTAGCATCCAATCCTTCATCGTGAGCACTGTTGATCTCTTCCCATGTTGGACCAAAAGTGGTACGCCTCAGCAGGTGAGCAGCAGCACGAACATCAAAATTTACATCTCTGGAAGAAATGGTGGTTCTGATGTCCAGCTGAGGGGCCGGTATTTGTTCGGTATAAATTGGACCAATGTTCTCAGAAAGATTATTAATAATTGGATATTCTGGAGGTAGGGGATCATTTTGTTCAAGGTAAGTGTTAAGTGATTCCACGCGCTTCAGGATGAAAGAATCTTCCTTTTTATCCGAAATCAGTTTGATTTTACTTGGGTTCTTGCCCAGCAATTGAGCTGAAAAACCCCCGACAAAAAGCAAAGTCAAAGCCTTTGAGATATAATTAATATTCAGACTGAACCTATTCATTGGTGTATATGATAATAAACTTCGCTAAAAGTTAAATAAAAAAACAGAGAAAAACAAATATCACGGAGGTGAAATCTAAAACAAGGGGGGTGCCCCATTAGGTCTGGGTGGGTTAGTTACCCCATCCACACTTTTCTTCAAAGAGGTCGGGTTT
>CAZOUJ010000119.1:5160-5436 GCA_964582955.1 uncultured bacterium | reverse complement strand
TTTTAATATTAAACAGTTTCAATATAGTACGTGGATAGTTAGTGTATAATTAAGTTATACAAATAGTAATTTTAACACAGCTAATTTAAAAATGAATAATTTTATGGACAAATATCCATACAGAAATAAAATAGAAGGAAATGCAGGTTAGTTGTTTCCTGCAGAATTAAAATTAATAATAAAAATAATTGATAAGATTTACACTGAAACCTTTTGCTTCATTTATAAATCCACCATTCTGAGAAAATAAAATATCTAAATGATAATTATTAAAAT
>CAZOUJ010000119.1:1625-5150 GCA_964582955.1 uncultured bacterium | reverse complement strand
TTACAAACAGATGATTTAAATAAAGATATTGGTGGTTGAATAGAATTATTAAAATGAACACCTAAACCACCGCCCCATTTTATTCCCCAAAGAGAATTTTTAGTAATACCAAATGTAACAGGAATTCTGGGATGAAGCAGCCATCTAATACCTCCAGATAATTCCAATTGAGACTCTGGAATTATTGTTGATTTATTTTCGAAAGAAATGGAATTAAAAAATAAGAGGCGATTTCCGGAAACATATTCACTTCCCACTTCTATTTTTAATGGAAGCGTACTCGTTAAAGTACTAATGGTTTCGGTTTCATCTTGAACAATAATTGTTTCCATTAAAGAATCCTGCTGTGTTTCAGTATAATCACTTATTTTTTCAAATTCATCAGAGTGTAGGTCCACATCAAACTGAATGATTTGATTGTGGGATGTGTTTTTGTCCCAGTTTAATTTTCCTATTATGTTTTGAACGCTAATGCCAAGGGTCCATTTATTCCCTATAATCTTTGTCACTCCTAAGTCTATTCCAAATCCCTGACCATTTATGCTTGGACTGAAATTCCCCTTGGTCGAATATGCTAAAAGACTGTCCCTTTCAATATACATGTCACCCATATTATATTTTATTTTCACATTGCCATCACCAGAGAGTCTATCTTCATATGATGTTATTCCTCCAGAACCTGTCATGGATAAATACGCCAATCCAAGTAATCCTTTCACTCCCAATCCCATATATAAATTATTTCCAAACTTTCCTGATAAGACGAACGAAATTGGTAAAACAGCCTGCATTCCAAACCTTGTATCTGATATATCTATGGTCTGATCAAATTCTATTCCCTGGAACACGGTGTTGAAGATTGATTTAGGGATGGTTCCATAAATATCGGCAGAGCCTCCAATATACATTGCCAACCATTTATAGGATAGTCCGAACAACATTAAATGTCCGTGACCACTCAGTGATAGACCAGACTCAGGAATTTCTCCAAGCATACTATTGACAGACTGTTCATCGAGTATTTTTCCGCTTAATAAATAGGAATTTAACCAGTCAGGGGAAACGGAGTTATTATTCATTTGAAATGAAATAGGTAATAGTATTGAAAAATCTGATTTTCTGGATGTCCAGAAATTTGCAGGATTCAATGATATCGAATTACTTCCAATTGCTGAGGAGAATATTGACCCACCTTTTAATCCTCCCTCATTTTGTGCTAACAGGACCTGCTGAGACATCAATACGAAAAACAAAATATAGTGGACCAGTATTTTTGGACTCATTTAGATCAGTCCTCTTTTGTAGGATCAACTAACACTTCAATTCGACCAAACAGGAGCAAATTCAGGGAATCAGTGGTTAAAATATTAGAAGGAATCGGATTTCCGTCCACGTCTTGCTCTCCCGAAACACTTATATCTGCCTTTATAAATAATTTTTCTCCATTGAACAAACCTATTTTATCACCATCCAAATCAATAGAGTCAGAATGGGTATCGTTTGAAGAAATTTCAACTGTGAACAGAGTATCTTCCTCCACCGTACCCAGAACTGTTGAATCTGAAGCAGCAAAAACAGAAATACCTACACCAAAATCAAACTCATTATCAGCATCAAAAAATATGGATACCTGTTCCAATAATTCATTGTCCAGTTCAAGATCAGTTTCTTCAACATCAATTTCAATTTCGGTTCCATCAGGAACATTGAATGACAGAGGAGCTTCGACGGTCATTATCCCTGAAACAAATTGAGAAGTTGTCACAGTTCCCGTTCCAGACACTGTCGCTTCGCCAGAGGCTCTAATAGTGTCCGGAAATATATTGATCAGTGCTTCTGCATTAGGAATAATGACTATATTTTCATTGGTAATATCCCACTCTGTAATGGTAGATATTTCAACATCTCCCGATGAGTTTGAGGCTTCAATCTCTAGATTAAGATGCACGGGAATGCCAATATCTGTATCAAAGTCAATAAACATGTTCACATCTGCAAATTCAAAATCTTCAATCTCATCAGGCAACCCATCTATACCCTGGACCACTGGTTCAATTTCTACAGTTACCGGTTTTATATTGCCCGTAACAGATTCAAAAGTTAGATCGGTCAGAGTCACATCGACTGAAATAAGATCGTTCAGAGACAGGGTCATAAGTGAGTCTTCCGGTAAGTTGATCGTTGAAATATAATTTACTGTCTGTGGGTCCTCATTTATATCTAAATCCAAATCATAATATGAAAGATCAATTGAATAGGAAGGATTATCTGAAAATGAAAGTGATAGGGTTGTATCAAGAGCTGAACCATTTTTTATAAACTCATTGATCTTAAACTCTATTTCCGCCACAACTCCAATATTATTTTCAATAACTAAAACCAATTCACCCGTTTTAATGGTTGCAGTTTCTATTTTTGTGGAATCATCAATTGATATAGAATTTGAATCTACCATTGCATCCTGTGAGAAAAATCCTGTTACCTCATCAAATGAAAGGGCCATTACATTAATATCAATAAAAATTGAATCGGTGAGTGAATAGGTTCCTATTTCTTCATAATTGGTAGTGACATCTGCCATATAGTGGAGATTTTGATCGTTCCTGGGCAGGACAATCTTATATTCACTGAGATCGATAAATTCCTCAACCGTTCCGGACATATGGTCAAGGAGGATGTTTAGGGTATTACCATTCTCTTTTTCAATTATTTCCGGAATAGATATGACAGCTGTGGGAGCACCTGGGGATGATTCATTTACATTATTTTCAACGATTATTTCCAGCGTTCCACCTCCGAGAAATGCTTCAAGGATATCTGAATCGGACTCTACCTCTATCGCTCCCTCAAATCCCAAATTTTGAGGAGAAACTCTGCCAGTAAAATGAGAAAAAGTGATTCTATCACTCGGAGTCTCCCCTTCGATTGACAGAGAGATTACAATATTATCAGTGGAATTTATAGATACTAAATCATCTCCCGAATCTTCTGTTAAAACTGTGTATTCATAATAAACAGATTGGTCATCCAATTGCATAATGAGAGAATGCTCATCTAATGAGATTTCATGGAGAATTCCAGTTTCATTGGCCGGAATAGACAATAAAATTAGAAGTGGATCGCCACTGGAAGTTTGAATCGTGGAAATATCCATATTGATAGCACTGCTAACGGCCATGTTATTATCTATTGAAACAATCAGTTTCCCACTAAGGATCGTTGCAGATTCCACTTTATTTGAATCAGCAGATGATAATTGTATTGAATCATTTTCATTAATGGATTGTTCGGGGAGTTTTGCTGTAGCAGATGAGACTTCAAGCTCGCTCGCTGAAATAGTGACGGTGAATGAAGAATTTCGTGCATCGTCATTTATTTCCACATTATCTTCACCCGGACTGCTTCCTGTTACTTCCACGATAATATTACCGGGAAGAATTATTCCCGTTAAATTTAACATACCTGAACTACTCTGTCCCGGTTCAATGGGACCTCCTACGATAACAGAGGCACCGGATATTTCTG
>CAZOUJ010000119.1:0-1615 GCA_964582955.1 uncultured bacterium | reverse complement strand
TCTGTCTCCCCCAATGGAATCACAAGATTATTTACTATGGTCAGTGTTAAAAATCCACCGGTGAATTAAGCATAACTAAAATCATCAAATAAAAAAGAGTTTTCTACCGGTTCCAAAGTAAATCCAGGTATATCATCAAATCCATCAGGAAGGTCATCAATATTTGGAAAAATACTTGAAAAAGTATAGGGATCTGTTTCCTCTTCTGGAATATCATTTAAAGTTATAGTTCCTATTTCTGATGTAATTAATTTATTAATAGGACTTACCCCAACCGCATCAAATCCAATGCGCTCCTGTACCTGGGTATCCTCAACTGTTACATCGTCAACGGTCTGGGTAAAACTCTTTTGTATATCTGCAATTTCAAGTTTATCTCCTACCTCTACCGTATCTACCTCAACTTCTTTAGTATAGGCATATAGTGAACTTCCTTCCATGGGGTTGATGAGTGAATCTTCAATGATATCTTCGAAGGTAATTGTTTTTTCAAGCATGGGAACTTCTAATTTAGTTGTCCACGATGCAATGTCTTCTTTTTTCGGAATACTTAAATCACATGAAAAGACTAATAGTAAAAGAGAGAATACTAAAAATTTTAAGACAGATTGATTTTGTTTATTCATTATCTTCAAGCTCAAATAAGTCATCAATATTTTCTATTTCAGAGGGATCAGCTTCGTCAAAGTATTCTTTTTCATAAATATACAGAACTTTTGCGGATGTTTGAAAATTCGTGACCTGCCCAAGGTAATCGTATGTATATGTATCATTCTCATTGGAATAGACAATAGCATTTCCGCCAATTTCACATGCGCAATCCTTAATAGCTCTTATAACCATGTCGTAGGTTTTTTCACTATAAGCATGGTAAGATCCTGTACATACACCTAGCTCATCATATTCCCTATCTGAGGGCGCATCATAAAATAACATTTCAACAGCACATCCTTTTTGACGAGAGTCGTACTGTTGTTCTCCGTTTTCTGGTGGTTTGAGATAGGTTGGGGGACCGCACCCGGAAAGACAAATAAATAGAAATGAAATAATCAGGGATGTTTTCATAAAGTAAAAGGACTGAACCTTACTGTAAATTTAGGATATCAAACGATCTCAGAGAAATAAAAAAGGGTAACAAACAAATTGTTACCCCTTCCTAATCAACATTCTCAAAAAGAGTTGCTACTACTTCAGCAAAAACATCTTCCTGGTCTGTACAAACTCTCCTGCCTGTATTTTGTAAAGGTATACACCTGCACCTACAGGTCTACCCATGGTGTCAGTAGCATTCCACTGAACTGACTTAGAGCCTGCCTCCTGATTAGTGTTAACGAGTTGAGCAATCTCCCTCCCAAGCATATCATAAATACTCAGAGTGACCAAGGCATCTGAGGGCAGACCATACCTGATTGTTGTTATTGGATTGAATGGATTTGGGTGATTTTGGTGTAAGGTAAATGGGATGGGGGTCACAGACTTCCTGTTTAATATAAATCTTTCTGATGATGAAATTGTGTGTTCTCCTGCACCTTCAAGAATGTAGTCTTTACCATTGTCTGAGGTAAGTACCCAGTTCATATGCCCACCTGTATCTATAACCACATTATAGGCTATT
>CAZOUJ010000118.1:0-5455 GCA_964582955.1 uncultured bacterium | reverse complement strand
AGCCACCGGGCACCATCCGAAAACAGTGTTGTCACTATTTTGGACCGTTACTTTCTTTCCAGAAGAAACCGATGAACGAGTGTAGGCTTGACCGGACTGATAGACCGTGCTACTATTTTTAAGGGATTGCCATCTGTCCTTAAGTTTACGAAACAGGATTTTTTTAACAGGCTGTCCATTTCCTTCCAATGATTTTTCCAACTCAGACCACTGCTCTTTTAGACCAGGTTCCCTCCACATTTGGAGATCTGCAGCGATCTCAGTAATCTGTCGGAGTTCCTGAAAGGTTAATCGGTGATTAAAACCAATCTTTTGTATATGATTCTTTAGCGTAGGGTCAAGACTGGAATAGAGTGTTTCCCCGGTGAACAGAGCAAACCGCTCACTGTATTCAGTGGTTTTAGTGATTCGACCCATACCCTAATCTTTGAACCAGATACATTGTGTTCTTATTAAAGATGATTTTATTTAACATGCCCGCGCTTAAGCAATTTTGCTTTTCAATAATTCTTTATATTTTTTGTGTATAGTGGTAAAGAAATTATGAGATATACTATGGTTCCAGGTAGCTTTATTAGTTATTTTTTATTTTCAGTAGTGCGTGGGTTAATTTCTCCTCCACTTTAAAAGCATCTCCGGACTTGCAATGATACGATTATGGTTCACTCCATTGTATAAAAGTGGGGGATGGGGTAAATTTTCAGCGTACTAAATCATGTCATTTGATATTTATCAGGAAACTCTCAAGGCCGACAACCGCATTCGAGGAATGATAAGGGAAACAACTCTTGATTATTCTCGGACACTAACAAAAATTGCAGATTCTCAGGTTTACATGAAGCTTGAGAATCTTCAGTATACCGGTTCCTTTAAGTTGAGGGGTGCAATGAATAGGATTCTCAGTTTAGGGCAAGAAGAAATGAACAAGGGTGTGGTTGCAGCTTCTTCAGGTAATCATGGTTCAGCTGTTGCGTATACCCTAAATAAATTGAATATACCTGGTCGAGTATATGTTCCAGAGGATGCGTCCCCAACCAAAATTGAAACTATTCAAGATTACGGAGTGGAGGTTATTATAGAAGGAACAGATTGTGTCATAGCTGAGGCTTTTGCACGTCTATATTCCGAAATGAATGATCTCACTTTTGTCTCTCCATATAACGATACACTGGTTGTGGCTGGTCAGGGGACAATTGCCGTTGAGCTGCAACATCAATTGGATAAGATCGATGCGGTTTTTGTGTCCCTTGGTGGGGGTGGTCTTATATCAGGCCTCTCTGGATATTTAAAAAAAGTATATCCTGATGTAAAAATTATAGGATGCTCACCGGAAAACTCCCCGGTTATGGTAAGATCTATTCGTGCAGGAGAGATTCTTGATATGGAATCACAGCCTACTCTTTCTGATGGCACAGCCGGAGGAGTGGAACAGGGCGCAATCACATTTGATCTGTGCAAGAAACTTGTTGATGATTTCATTTTGGTCACCGAAGAAGAAATTGCTGAATCTATGAGACTATTCGTTGAAAAAGAACATCTCCTGATTGAAGGAGCAGCGGCCGTGGCAGTTGCAGGGTTTTTAAAACAGAAAAATGATTACAGGGATCAAAAAGTTGTTATCATTATTTGTGGTGGAAATATAGGTCTGGAAACATTTAAAAAGATATTATAAGAAATGAAAATTGTAAATCTTGATAAGATCAAGGAGATTATCGCAGATGTTGATCTTCTTCCACTTATTGAAGAAGGATTTGTAAAATATTCTATGGGTCAGAGCGTGGTGCCTCCTGTGGGTGAACTTCTGTTTGATAGTCCTCCGGGAGATGTACATATAAAGTACGGATATATTACGGGAAATGATTATTATGTTATCAAGATTGCTTCAGGATTTCATGAGAATCCTAAACTGGGTATTCCCTCAGGCAATGGAATGATGCTGTTGTTCAATCAAAGAACGGGAGAGCCAGTGGGAGGATTATTTGACAGAGGTTATTTAACGGATGTACGAACAGGCGTTGCAGGAGCCATAGCAGCAAAATATCTTGCTCCCAGAAAAGTTAGGAGAATAGGTATTGTGGGAACAGGAACCCAGGCGAGATTGCAGTTGGCTCACCTCGAATCTGTAATATCCTGCAAAGATACAATTGTTTTTGGTAGGAATGATGCTAAATTGGATCAATACAAGAATGAAATGGTACAAAAGGGGTTCCTTGTGTCCACCACAAAAGACATTAATGAGCTGGCCTCCCAATGTAACCTGATCGTGACAACAACAACATCCAAACAACCACTGATCTCAAGGAAACAGGTACAAAAGGGGACTCATATTACAGCTGTCGGCTCTGATACGCCATCAAAACAGGAACTTGATCAGGTTATTCTGGGAGAAGCTGACCTGGTTGTGGCGGACAGCATTAGCCAGTGTCTGGAACGGGGTGAAATATTTCATGCTTTCCAAAAAGGGATACTACAAGAGCATGACATTGTGGAATTAGGTAACATAATTTCAGGAAAAACTGAAGGCAGAACATCTGAAGATCAAATCACGATCGCCGATTTAACGGGTGTTGCGGTACAGGACATACAAATATCTAAAGCAGTTTACGAGGGAACCAATGAAAATTGAAAATTTTGAGCTTGAGCGGTTTCAATCCTTGTGGGAAAATGAAGTTGAGTATAATTTATCGGAGAGCGGTGTGCATCCGCTCACCGTGAAAGAGGTCTTAGGCGGGGACGAGATAGATGAAATGATGTCAACACGACTGGGCTATGGTCATTCAAACGGTTCTCCGGAATTAAGGAGCACTGTGGCACAAATATATAATGGGATATCTGAGAAAAATGTCATGATCACCAATGGTTCTTCGGAGGCAAATTTAATTACAATGCTCAGCCTGCTTGATTCCGGTGATGAACTTATTTATATGATTCCTAATTATCTGCAGATATGGGGATTTGCCCGTAGTCTCGGTGTAGATGTTAAACCCATATCTTTGAGAGAATCTCTGGAATGGCAAATTGATACGGACGAGTTAAAGAAACTTATATCTCCAAAAACAAAAATGATCGCTGTTTGCCATCCTAACAATCCCACAGGATCTGTTGTTCATCCGGATATCATTGAGGAGGTGGTCAGGCTGGCAAGTGAGATTGATGCATATGTTTTGTCTGATGAAGTATACAGAGGGGCAGAGCTGGACGGAATAGAGAGCCCAAGTTTTTTTGGAAACTATGACAAGGTGATTGTAAATGCAGGACTTTCAAAAGCGTACCGGCTCCCTGGATTACGCCTGGGCTGGTCCGTTGGGCCTGCTGATTTCATTAATAAAGCGTGGGAGACACATGACTACACAACTATTTCTATCGGACTCTTGAGCGATAGGATAGGAAGAAAAATTCTAAAAACTGATAGGCGAAAGAAAATTCTATCCAGTACCAGAAACATTCTTTCTGAAAATCTAAACCTGCTAAAAAACTGGGTTGATGAAAATAATGATCTTATTAGCTTTATTCCTCCAAAAGCGGGGGCCATTGCTTACTTGAAATATTCAATGGACATAAGATCATCTGAATTGGTCACACGCCTGAGAGATGAGCAGGATATTCTGTTGGTGGCTGGGGAATGGTTTGGAATGGATGGTTTTGTACGTATTGGTTTCGGAGAAACAAAAACTGTAATGATAGCCGCACTAGATCGGATGAATAAGTTTTTTGCAGCGTATCGTTAAATAATCTTAATTAGCTATATTAATAACATTCTTATGGATAGTCCACTATTAGTTTAAGACTGAATAATAAATTTTTATTTTCTACATTAAACAATTGTTATGAGTGAAAAAACTGTGATAAAAATCAGTATATTTTTTTCAGCATTTATTATTGCCCAAGATTTTTCTCCGGGTCCCTACGGTACCAACTACTATGACACTGCTGGCCCATTCCAGGTACCGGATGTGAATGCCCAGGTTTTGGGTGATATCAATTATGATGAATCCATCACTGTGGAAGATGCGGTGTGGAGCAACAGGGCTTTTACCGGGGACCTTGAACTGACTGAAGAGCAGTTCCTGATGGCTGATTTGAACCAGGATGGTGTTATCGATGAACTGGATGTCATCGGAACAGTGAACAGGGTCTATCAATCAGAATATTCCTACTGGAATTTTGAAGAGGAGTGGAACGGTGAGGAAACCTACATTTTCATTCACTATAGTCCAGAAGTAAATTATTCCACCCCTTTGTGGATATCAAATGAACGGGAAGCCCTTTTGAATAATTCTCCAATGAATGTTCATTATTTTTTTGTTTCCAGCCGGGAATCAGCACTGGAAGATGTCCTGACAGTAAAAGAATTTTATGATGATGTCCTGGATAATATGTCAGATGAGATCCAAGTCCATTGGAAAAAACACCTGCATTTTGTTCCCACACCGGTTGATTCCCTTAATAACTGGCTTGCAGAAGCATTACACGGAAAATATGCACTAGGGATCGACAGATTTCAGAGAGTTAAACAGATAGGCTATCTGGGAAACCCAAACGGATTTACAGGAACCTATGTCCATTATTTAGCTCATGAAGCACTGTACTACGATTATGAGTATGACGTACTTACCGATGATGAAGAATACTTTGAGCTTAGCGTATTTGACAGCACACTATATTCCGGAGGGTGGTCGCCAACCATTTCAACCATTGTGGACCTGCCGGACAGTAATTATATCTCAACAGTTTCCCGACTGGAGGTAGAAGCTCTTTTGCCCTGCAACGGATATCTGGATTCCAATTGCGATGACTATGACAGGATCGCCTATTTTTATGTGTGCCAGGGACAGTGTTTTGAATATATTTATTATCCCTTGGAAGAGGAAGCCTGTCTTGAAGCAGGATACTCCTGGGACAGTGAAGAAGAGTTTTGCTATTCCATAGAGTACTTGGATGGTGTGTCCCAGGATGAGTGCCCGGAAGGGAACTGGAATTACAACCGGGATTGCCAGGAGATCGCCCGCTGGATCACACCGTTTGACCGTCAACCAAACTCTGTCACGGATATTACACCCTATTTGGGAATGCTTTACCCTGGTGGAACCAAAATGTTCAAGTTTATGATCGGTGGATGGCCCAACCGAATCCTCACCATTAAACTAAGATTGTTTGAAGCGGAAGAGCAGACCCCTGTGAGACAGGAATTTTATCCAATGTGGTTTGGCGGTGGTTTTTATTCAGGGGGAGAGCCCGTCTATAATGATAACCTGGAGCCGGTTGTCTTTTATATTCCTGAGGATGCAGTTAAGGTTGAGTTCAGTACCTATATCACTGGTCACGGTTGGGGAAGTGATACGGGGAATTGCGCTGAATTTTGCAATACACGGCATTTTTTCACTGTGAATGGTGGCGTTTATGAGTTTGACTAATCCCATCAAACAGCGGGCGGAAATACCTCATGTATTGAGCT
>CAZOUJ010000117.1:5197-5460 GCA_964582955.1 uncultured bacterium | reverse complement strand
AGCAATGACCTTTTGATGCTCATCATGGGTTAAGATGATAGATCGGTATTGAGTGCCTACATCAGCACCCTGCCTGTTTAAGGTGGTAGGGTCATGTGCCTGCCAAAATATTTCAAGAAGTTCCTTATAAGATATTTGATCGGGTTGAAATTCAATCTGGATTACTTCCGCGTGACCTGTCTCTCCGGTACACACTTCATTATATGTCGGATCTTTTGTGTTCCCCCCTGCATATCCGGATTCAACTTTAATCACCCCATCCC
>CAZOUJ010000117.1:4522-5134 GCA_964582955.1 uncultured bacterium | reverse complement strand
TTTCACTTTTATGACTCATTTTTATTTTTGGCTCTCCTTTTTTTGGATTAGTGGTTGATGCGTTAAATCCAATATTACAGATAATAACAATAATTAAAAGGTATAGGTGCGGACCAGCTTTTAAATTCTTTTTCAATCCAATTATTCCTCGTTTTAGTATATCCCGATTCATCCTTGATGGGATAAATTTAACGTTTAATATATGCTCAGACTTTTAAATTTATCTTATCTTAAAATTAAAAATATATTTAGTTAAAATAAATTATGTAACCTTTCTATTTACATTAATTTCATCAGAGGAAGCGTAATGAATAAAGATTATACAAGGGAAATTTCAAAAGAACGTACTCCAATGGAGTCTCTCATACTATTATTGGTCATTCTTGGTCTTTCCGATCGACAGCTCGTTTTTGTAGAACGGGAAAAAATGGATTCTATTATTTCAAAATATTTCCCTGACCATTCAGCTACAAGATATCAGGAACTGCTTCAATCATCCATTTCCGCAATTCAGGAATTAGATAATTTGTCATATTCTGAATATCTTAATATTCTTTCCAACGAATTGAAACTATTCTATTCTGAAAAAGACAGACTACACATTTTATTTGA
>CAZOUJ010000117.1:4220-4512 GCA_964582955.1 uncultured bacterium | reverse complement strand
ATTCTTGGTCTTTCCGACCGCCAACTTGTCTTTGAAGAGCAAACAAAAATTCAATCGATCATAAAAAATCATTTTCCTGAACATTCTGAAAAAAGATATCAGGAACTCCTGCAATCAACTATATTAACCATCAAAAACCTGGATTTTAATTCACAAACTGAATTACTAACAATTGTTTCAGTAGAATTAAAAACATTTTATTCTGGTAAAGAAACTTTACCAATTATTTTTTCAGAATTGAAAGAATTGTTAGAAGCAGATGGTATTGTGTATAGTTTTGAGGCTCTATTGC
>CAZOUJ010000117.1:0-4210 GCA_964582955.1 uncultured bacterium | reverse complement strand
AATAAAATATGGAACTAATTGTCTGAATAAGCCAATTTGTTTTTTACTTCATCAGAATAATTTTCTGAGTTTTTTCAAACTCATCAGTTGAGAAGTGAATGAAATATATCCCGCTTGGAAATCCTGATGCATTCCATTGAACTGAATGGTTCCCCAGTTCCAGTTCATGTTCTAACAGTGTATTAACAATTTTTCCCGTTATATCATATACCCTCAGGGACGCAGTGGCAGATGAACCTAAAGAGAACCCGATGGTTGTGGATGGATTGAACGGATTAGGAAAAGCTGGAAAAAGTGTGAACTCTGTGGGTATTTCTGAAGAAGCTCTATTTCTTAAAATGAACCTTCCTGATCCACCATTCAGTTTCAAAATCTGAGGACCTGAACACATGAATACATCCCCATTCTCATCTATGATTTCCCATTTATCTGCACCTTTAATATCACACTCAAGGGTCAGTTGATCATCATAATTCATCGCTTCAATCACACATTCGTCTGTTGTGCACAGTTTAGTATCACCGGAAAAACGGATGTCAAAAGCCCCCAAGGGTGGTTTAGGCGGTAAGCTGTAACTCATTAAATTATTTTCCAAAACACCCTCACCAAAATATAAAGTTTTGTTGTTCAGGGTTAAGGAGTTTAAATGATCGGGTAAATGATCAGACTTGGTTCGTCTTCCCTGGACTGATGCAGAGAGTATTATTTCACCCTCTCCTGAATATGATATTCCTGAAACGAGGTTCCATCCTTCCACCAAAGAAACAGTTAATTCACCAACAGGAATACCGGTAAAGGACGTGTTGTTATCCTGTGACATTCTCAGCCAGTATCCCGTTCCTATGTCCATGTTTTCAACTTGCTGGTATCCTGAACCCGAAATGTAGCTGAACAGCGTGTTTTGAATAGCTTCAGGAAACAAATCCATGTAAAAATTTGACTCAATAACGATAGGAAGCCCAACAAGATTCCAACCAAGAAAATAACCCTGATTGATAGTTACGGATCCTGAACCAAGAGTGAGTATGACTGGAATATTACCGGTTCCCCCATTACTGGATATGGATATGTAGCCCTCATACTCGCCTGTAGACATATCTTCCGTACTAACAACTACACTAATATTGTCTGACATTCCATATTCCAATTCTCCTTCCATTGGAGACACAGAAAGCCAATCAGGCCCTTTGGAAAATTTCACGGATAATTCATCGTGCACGTATTCACCATTAAAATTTACCTGGAGTCCAGCAGAACCTGAACCATTCTGTATTCCTATGGTAGCAGAGTGTGTTCCAGTAATGGACCTATAGTTAAGCTCTACATCTCCTGATGGATACAGCACAAACTGGAAATCATAATAACTGTTTGGATACCCGGTCCACCAGTGCGCCACTCCATCAAACGACACAACGCTTCTCTCAGCATTGCTATGCATATAAATATTTCCTGCACAGTACTCATTACAATTCTCATTTATTGGATTGAGGTCATCCCAGAATCCAAAGATTGCAGGTCTGGGAGCACCAGATGACGGAATTGTACTGTTGTCCCAGGAATTTAAATCGTCTCCAAATCCAATCCAGCCATTTGGACTGATAATATATTGATCGTAATCCTGCCCATAAAATGGAATATCAAACCCTATATCAAATGGACCTTCAGCATCATCATTATGGGAAAAAGTAATTATGTTATCATCAACGGAAATTTCAATCCATTCATTATCAAGGTTGATTTCAATGTCTGAATCGGTCCATGTCATTCCTTCTTGGTCCGGCCCTCCACCAACATCAGAAAAGGGAGAAACACCTATCTGATAATTTAGAATAGATTCAGGTTCTCCTACGTTTGTAAGTATAAGATCTTGTGCTTCTGTTTCATTTACCGACATCTCAAAATGCATAACGTCAGGTGTATAAGACAGCTCGCCAGCTGAACCTGTATCATAACTATCTAAAACTAATGTTCCGGTATCTTCCGGATCGAGCCAGTCTTTTAATCGATTAGAAGAACTGTTTCCCCAATCCCAGGATGCAGAAACCTTACCATAATAATCATTAAAATTAAATGAACAGGATGCCTGTCCACCATGTAGCTGACCCACAATACGATAGTTGTTATCAAACAAGGGGGAACCGGAGGAACCGGGTTCGGTAGTACCATCCTCCCAACTGGCAACCCGCCAATGGGAACCGTCATTTCCACTCCATCCATCAGAAATTCCGACATCATAATCAAAAGATATCTTCTTAATATCTCCTGACGGATGATGAATTCCAACTGGCTGTTGAGGAGCTACATCTTCCGCTGACCATCCTGCATAATTCACATTGTAGGAAGCAGGTATGGTCTCTGTCAATTCCAATAAGGCAAAATCTGATGTTGATCTGCTTGCCCTAAGAACGGATCCCTGTACTGTTTGGTTTGTGGGTCCGTCCTGATTAGCGCAACTTGGACTTTCGTAATTGAACATAAAGATCCATGAATTATTGCCACCGAGACAATGATTTGCAGTCAAAAAATATTGGGTCTGGTCCTGTTGCACGTTATTCACCATAGATCCAGTACAAATACGTGAGCCACCGGATGTCAGAATCATTGCCACCGCTCTATTGTGATCCTGCCAAAGCATGCCTTCCGGACAATTTACATTGTTGTTGCAGCTCCCGGAATCACCATATCCCCGCGTACCCTTAAATCCAAATAAATTGCGGTAGGCGTGAATAACTTTCCACAGGCGAATCCTTCCCTGTCCTAAAAATTCAGCTGGTTCGATATATTCAAGAATAATGTGATCTCCCGGAACGGGCTGTGTTGCAAAGATTCCATCAGCTTTATTATTTTCTTCGGTAAATGCACCAATGACATAGGATTTATCTTCACTGTACACAAAAAATTTTCCACCGGGGGGCATGAAAAAATCATCATAAATAATATTGATGGAATATGCTCCGGATGAATGAACAACTAGTCTCCATACTCGATCCCCATTTAATAAATATTCCCAAGTTCCTGAAGAAAGCAGGTCGAAGAAAACCTCTGCCCCGTACCCAAAGCGGAATGGTACATCCTTATCAGCAAGCTTGTCCTCTTCCAACAAAGATTGAACATCCACCGATTCCATTGTAACGGTTTCCACTGAAGGAGAAAGAAATTCTTTAAAGCTAATTGGAGTCCCTCCTTTACTCACTTGTGAATAAATAAAAGAACTAAGGAGAAGGGTGTAGATTAATTTCATAACAGTTTCCTTTTTCAAATTTTGTTATAAATCCTATTTTCAAGATAATTCACATGGGATATAACAATTTCATTATTACTATCCATGGCAAAAATTAATCATTTGATGAAAATAAAACCCTAGCACTTAAAGTTATATTGATGGTGTTAGCATACCCATCAACATTCTCACCACCTTTTATTATATCAGGCGTACTGACAAACGGATATCCAATCGTCAATGAGTAGTGGTTATTATCACGGTTCCACATTACCCCCCCACTAAGAATAATATTTGTTTCTCCTGTTCCATCATAGTACGGCCATTTATTGGGAGACCTTTTGGTGCCTGTTAACATTAGTTGGGGTAATCCACCCAATAAATTCATTTTTTGAAATAAACAATATCCTGTTAGCGATAATTCTGTCCCAGGTTTGAATGAAAATTTATTTGTATGAAGTGGCATAACAAATTGAGAAACAATACCAGTCACAATTGGACCTTTGTCCCTTTTAAAATATTGCATTTCACCTATAAATTTATATACCCCTTCACTCATTGCAAAATGAGTGTGTGCCCCACCACCATATGGATTGACCTTTATTGTATTATTGGAAGGAATTATTATTCCACTACCAAAAAACAGACGGGTACCGGGACCAAACGAAATATTAGATTTTAAATATCGCAATATCAATTTCAAGTCACCAATCCCTACCCTTGACTCATCCCTATGATGATCATTAGGTATTTTGCCAAAATCCATAATTCTGGTTCCAAAATTTAGAGTTGTTTCTAAATTCCAATTGGAATTCAATCCATAGTTAAATACAATCTCTTCTATGTGAGAGGTTAGACTACCAAAATGGTTACCAGTTTTATCACCTGCAATTTCATCGTGACCCCAATCAATATATTGAGATGTATGTACACCCCCAACAAGAAAATCTCCTTTGCCTAAACCAATTCCAGAGTTTGCCGTCCCGACCG
>CAZOUJ010000116.1:5070-5477 GCA_964582955.1 uncultured bacterium | reverse complement strand
TAAAAGAGGTTGTTGTAAAAATCCAAAATAATCGGGATTCATAACCGAATCGTAAAGCACAAAAAGATAAAATAACGTACGCAGACCCAACGTTAAAACAATACGAGAATATAAATACCACTGTTTATTTTTCAACAATTTCAATAATCTTGCAGCTGTAATGCTTTCCCCACAGGCAATTGCCAAAGAAGCAGTAATTGGCAAATGAATATAACAAGCAAGCAACCACAGTACAATATTCATGGCATGATGAATATAGGTTTCAACTCTACCAATACCTCGATACAAATGATAACAAGTATCCCCAAACAAGTAGAATAAAAAAAAACCCACCACCCATTTCGTTGATGTATAAGCATTTAACCAAGGGTTGCCCACAAAATTATTAAAATGAGCCAATACATCAA
>CAZOUJ010000116.1:0-5060 GCA_964582955.1 uncultured bacterium | reverse complement strand
GAAACTTTAAATCTTGATAAATATTTATTATCTAAAAATGGTACTAATTTATGTGATATTTTATGTGATATTAAAAATGAATTAAAAGAAATTAATAAAAAATTAAATAAATAAAAAAATAAAAATATAAATTTTTATAAATTAAAGGCTACTTAAAAAATTTCACCTTTTGGATCAGTGACTTAAAATGACCGTCAAAAAGAAAGACTTGATGGCAAGATACAATTATATTATAAGGTTTTTTTACAGTCGGTTCAAAAATAGCATTAACACCAGCAGTAGTATAAGTATACAACGAGCTAATACGAATTTTTCAATTTCTTGCCGTAATTATATTCAAATTATACCGATTCAATAATTGAATATAATGTGAGTACACGTATATTGTCTAGTATGGGATTAGGAAAGTCTAAAAGTGTTGAGGGATTAGGTATTACAATTAGTGAATCTCAATATCAGTTTAATACAAAAAATGGATAAAAATAATATTAGGTGATGTATAGTTTGTAAGGCTATCGTCGGTAAGTGCAAATAATTTAGCATTTACCGACGATTTCAAATGGCGGGAACGCCTGGGAATCGAACCCAGCTCCCGATTTATTGTCGGGACAGCGGTGTTGAAGACCGTGGCAGGCACCAGCCGTACACTCATTCCCATAATATTTTCTATTTTTCTAAATTAAGTAACTGATAATTTAACCTAAAAAGTTTGTTTAATTCTTGTCCCTTATTTTTTGCGGTTTGGCGATGTTCAAAGGGTCCTACTCTCACTGCGAAGAGTGTTCTTTTACTAGATGTCAATTTATTGATAGATACTAAGTATCCACTTTTCGTTAATTTTTCCTTAAGATTTAGAGCGTTATTTCGATTGCCAAATGCTCCTACCTGCACCATCCAATTTCCCTGATCTCCTGAACCAGTTATCGCCTTATTAAACTTTTTTATGATCTTCTTTTTACCAAATTTTACTCTTTTTATAGAGTCCGGAATATATCCTAACTCATTTTTGGTTAAGTGTTTTCCTGGATATTTATTAAAATATTGATCCACGAAAAATTGTGCAGAATCCAATTCGCCCGTAGCATCAAAGCTTCGAACCAACATCCCCATCATTCGGGATAAATCTTTTGATTGGGGATACTGGAAAATGAATTTTCTCAAATGTTGGGAGGCTTGAGTGTAGAGTCCCCGGGAATATAAATACTGTCCTATTTTACTTGAAGCTCCCTCAGAATATTTTGAGGATGAATGCTTTTTTACGATCTCCTCATAAATCTCAATGGCTGAGTCTCCGTTCATTAGAGTTAATCCAAATAAATATTTCACACCTGGATCATTTGGATATTTATTTAATAAAATTGGTAATTTTTCCTTTACTTCTTTGATCTCTCCCCTTTCAAACTGTTCAAATAGCTGGTCAAGTGTCTGCGCATTTCCAATGTTCAACAAACCGAAGACTAAGAGTAAAAGACAAATCATTGGGCAGAAGTTCTAAGAGATTCTATTATCAACGCATCCACTCCTAAAATAATATCGGGGGAAATATCATTGGGAAGGGACACCTTGTGTTTTAGTAATCTAACCGTCATGGAATTAACGGAACAACGATCCAAAAACGAAATGGCTTTTTCTACATTTCCTTTTTCCCGCATATGATTAACCAATCGCACCAATGCTTCTGTGTTTTCAGGAAATTTTTCTACAATACCACTATAAATTTCTTCGACTTCAGAATACCGATTTAATTCAAATAATAGACCTTCTATAGCCTTGTAAATTTCAAGTTCAGGATTTGCAGTTAACAAAACATATTCTTTCCAGTGTTCCAGTGCAGCTTCCTTTTTACCTTCGGTGTTATAAATTTTTCCTAAAAACAAATATGGAAGAGCAGATTCTTTAGAAATTTTTATTGCTTTTTTAAATTCTGAAACTGCTGTTGATAGATCACCCGATTCCATTTTATCCATCCCTGCATGTACATGATATTTTCCCAAATCGAGAGTTATATCTTTTCTATAGAACTTCAGAAGTAATCGGTTCCAGTGTTCGGCCTGGTGCCAATCTTTCTCTTCCTCAGCAAGTGCCAGCATTAATTCCAGGGCCCATTTATTTCTGCGTTCATATTTCAAGATTTTTTCAGCCTCCCGCTTCGCCAGATCAATCTTTTTTAATGCTCTGTAGTCCTCTGCCAGTGCTATGTGAATATCAACGAGCATTGATTTGGATAATCCAGGTCTTACTGTAAGAGATTGATGAATTTTAACTGCCTGCTCTGGAAAATCTGATCGAATTGTACTGCCCAACAGGAGATATGCTTCCGTGTGATCGGAATCTTTTTTAACTACCTGCCTTAACAAGGATACTGCCCTTTGCCTATCATCTGTTACAAGACAGTGCAGGGCCTCAGTAAAAAGGTGTTCCGGGTTTTTTGCTTTTCTGAAAAACCGTTTAAAAAACGAAATTCCTACTGTTCCAATAAATAAAATTTCAGGAGTTAGATAGTGTGAGATTAACAATGTGACTACTCATCATTTTCAGTGTCATAAATATCTTGGTCAATTGCCACATTTCTTAAATCATTCAGTTCATTCGTAATAGATTGATTTTATTGTTTGATAGCTCGTAACTCTGACTTCGCTGAAATTAGAGTAACAACTGTCAGACCGTACCCAATCAATACACCGATCCCCACAGATATTAGTATCAGAACAGCTACCTTGGTCTCCTCAAATGTGTGAAAAAGCAGATTAACTGAAACCGTGTCCGTATTTTCCACGAGAATTAATAATAAACTAAAAATGATTACAAGACCAAAAAATATTTTAATTAGTATCATGAGATGCCTTAATAATTGTGAACGATTTTTCCTTGAAGACTGATGCCTGAAGTACTCAAAATCTGTACGGGCACTGTTTCTTTGATTGCGGTACTCTCTTTTGGGAAAATCACCCATTTGTTCGAATCTGTCCTTCCTGCCCAGTGAGAAGTAGATTTTTTACTTTCTTTTTCAATGAGCACTGATTGCACCGATCCAATTGTTTTTTTATTCCGTGCTAGAGTATGTTCTTTTTGTAATAGAATCAACCGTTCGAGCCGATCCTGTTTTTCTTCCTCTGATATCTGGTCCTGATACTCAACAGCTTTTGTATAGGGTCTTGCGGAATATTTGAAGGTAAATGCAGAATCAAATTGAACCTGGGACGCAACATCCAGGGTCTCCTGAAAATCTGTTTCAGTTTCACCTGGAAATCCAACAATAATATCTGTGGATATCCCAATGTGGGGTATTTTTTCTCTCATCATATCAACCTGATGAATAAAATGCTCTTTAGTGTAGGTACGGTTCATTCTCTTCAATATTCGGTCAGAACCAGATTGGAGCGGGAAATGAATTGAATTACATATGGATGCATGTGACGCCATTACATCTAATAATTCCTCTGTCACATCCTGAGGGTGAGGTGAGGTATAACGAATTCTCTCAACTCCCTCAACTGCTGCCACTGATTCCAAAAGCTGGGGAAATCTCACAGAATCATATTGGTAGGAATTTACATTCTGACCCAATAGGGTAATTTCTACAAACCCATCGGAAACTGCCTGGGATACTTCCGCAATTATACTGTCTATGCCACGACTCCGTTCTCTTCCTCTGGTGAATGGGACAATACAAAATGTACAAAATTTATCACAACCACGCATAATAGAAACCCACGCATTGATTCCCTGTTTTCTACTGGGAAATAAATCATCATACACTTCAAAACGAGATAATTTTGTATCTACAATATGATTTTTTTTCTCGCTACGTCTTAAATAATCTGGAAGCCTCCTGTACGCATCGGGCCCCAAGATGATATCCACATAGGGTTTTTTGACCAACAAATCATCCTTCAAATTTTGAGCCATACATCCGAGAACACCAATGATAACACTAGGATTATCGCGCTTCACCTTATTGAAAAGTCCTAAACGGGAGTGAACCTTTTCTTCCGCGTGGTCTCTGATAGCACATGTATTTACAAAAATAGCATCTGCTTTGCTCATTTCTCTGATTGGTCTATATCCTTCTTGATGTAGCATTCCTTCAATAAGTTCAGAATCAGCCACATTCATCTGACAACCATAAGTTTCAAGATAATAGGATTTATTCATTATTTAAAAAAGTTAAAATGGCCTGCAGCCATTTTAACCATTAAAAAAATAGTTGAGTGGATTTTGAGGGGTACCGTTATAAATGACTTCGTAATGTAGATGGGGAGCTGTTGATCGACCGCTATTACCGGTTGCTCCTATTACTTCACCCCTGACAACCGATTGACCTTTTTTGACATTTATTTTTGATAAATGTAAATATTTTGTCTCATACCCGTGTCCATGATTAATAATGATGTACTTTCCAAATCCACCCCTATACCCTGTGCGTTTTACGGTTCCATCCGCCGGTGATTGAATTGGCGCGCCTTGAAAGACAGAAAAATCTTGTCCATGATGAAATCTTCGGATCCCATCAATAGGATCTTTGCGGTATCCATACCCAGAATTTATGTATCCTTCAGTAACAGGTTTTATTGAAGGGATATAATTCAATATTTCCTTATTTTCAAAAATCTTTTGCCGAATATCATAAAAACTATTCAGCTCTAATTGAACTTTTCGTGATAGTGCATCGATGTTTATTTCCAAGTTGGAAACTCCTGGATCGATTTCTTTTCCAGGAAAAGAAATATTAAAATTCTCACTTAATCTAACCCCACCAATACCTACTTCCCGAATGTCATCCTCAATTATGGGCAAACCGGATAATCTTCTTAATTCTGTATCTTGTTTTTCCAATTCTGTAATTTTGTTATTTAATATCTCCAACTGAAAATTCAAATCGGTCAGAGTAGTGGAAACATGGGAGTAATTTGAACGAATTTGATTAATTTTAAAACGATAAATATATCCAGTGATTGTGTCTGCCGCTAGAAAAAGCAACACCCCCAAAAGACAAACACAAGCGCATATTATTGTTGAAAGTCTCTTATAAGAGATATGCCATTGGCGAACTTTATCTT
>CAZOUJ010000115.1:0-5533 GCA_964582955.1 uncultured bacterium | reverse complement strand
TCTCCCTCACAACCTCCCCAATCGTGGCCCCAGCATTCATCAAAAGTGGGCACATTGTATGTTCCGCCTGCATCTCCAAAAATCCCAATAAATTCTGGAGGAGGATCAAAAGTTTCATAGGCATCCTGGATGTAATTTTTTATTGCTCCGGTCGAACTTCCCGTCTCAGATAAACTTGCAGTATAAACAACATATCCCCGTTTATGTCTCCAGTTTACCAATTGTTGAAATGAACTGTTTGAGAATTACCACCACAAATATACAGAATCGCTGGTTTTTGATATCCTTCATCCCTTGATTGAGTCTCATAATTCACCACAAAATTTGAATACAGCGGTTCAAAAGCTTTTGAGGGTAGTCTTGCATTTGGATTATCGTAATCTCTTACTTCAGTTTCTGAAATTACAATATCTAATAGCTCAATAATTTCCAACTCTTTACTATTCGGATAGAACTGAAAAGGAATGACCTGAATATTTAATACATGCAAGTCACGCATAATTAAACGCTCTGAAGTATGAATGATTGATTCAGGATATATGGTTTCGCTGGAATAAAATGAATCATTTATATGATGGATAAGTCTAGAGAACTCTACATCACTCTCATCCTGAAATGGGAAAACAGTTACATCTGATATGACAGATGACTCTAAGACACTAAAATGAATCTCATACTCTCTATCTGGCCGTACCTGAACCATCGTTGAATATAGGGGTAATTCAGGCATTCCAAAGTCTGTCGTGGTTCCTGATTTCCCAGAAGAGATTCTGGTATAATCCCCGGTAGATTCATATTGAATATCTCCCGGTGAAAAATGAATATGAATACTATTATCAGTATCATTACCAGAATTAACAAATCCTGCCCCAAATATAACCTGGGTGCAGAAAAAAACCGTGATCAAGCTGTTTCCTGTCATTTTTTTTCTAATTTATTTATTTCATTTATTTATTAATTAGACACATCCTAAATTAGACAAGTTATCATATGGAGATATTCCATATAAAAATGAATGTGAAAGACTATAAAAAAAGAGGAATTATTTCAATAAGACCATTTTACGGGTCTGGACAAATAGTCGTTCCGTTTTAGAACCGGAAATTGAAGTGCCAGAAACTTTCAGTTGATAGAAATAACTCCCCGCACTTAGAGGATACCCATCATTATCGACACCATTCCATTGAACAGAATAATAGCCTGTGCTCACGCTATTTTGGGACAAATTCCAAATTTCTTTTCCCAATAGATCATAAATAATAAGACTAACATCTCCCTGTTCTGGAATTGTAAAGTCCAGGGTAGTTACAGGATTGAAAGGATTCGGATAATTCTGTGACAGAGTGTATTTAGAGGGAAATCTCTGGATTTTTTTCAAGGTAACATTTGTGATTTGCCCGCTTAAGCTAATAGGATCATTGTCCGACAAAATAAATTCTCCAGCTTCAGGAGATTCGATGACCCAAACCCACTGCCGTTCTTGGGGTATTTTTATGTCTGCAGATATAACCAGGTTTTCTTTATTATTTTGAATTTTGATATGTCCAATATCCTTTACAATTTTTGAATTAGTGTCAAATCGAACATCAAAAGTACCAGTGGGGGGTGTCGGCGGTAGTTGATAATACACTAACTCACTTTCAGGAATTGAAACACCAAAATATAGCTTGCTGTGATTAATATACAGAACATTTGCTTCCTGAGAATGATCTACAAATGTTGATCTTATTTTTTCTGAATTTCCTCCGGAAGTGATAGTGATATTTCCTGCAGTAAAGGCATTAATCCAATATCCCTTTCCAGGAACAAGACTTATAGTGTTGACATAAGTGCCATTGAATTCATACAGTGATCCCGGTACTACAATCTGGCCAGGGTCAAAGATATCTTCAAAATATGTTTCTTCTGAAATTCCGCTTATTATATTCCATCCGGCATTCAGAGATATGATAAGACTATTCAGTTCAGCCCCATCAAGTGCAGCATGTCCTGAATAGGGGAAATTAATCCAATATCCCTCACTAGGAATCAATTCATTTTCACTTATATAGGTTTCACCAAAAGAAAAAAGGGTCCCTTCCACCGAACCTGGAAAAACAGACGATTGTGATGCATCAGGAACATTCACAGGTAGCCCTACCATGTTCCAGTCTTTTAAATGAGGAACTACCAACAAGGATTCCAAATTTTCCAAGGAATTATCGAGAGCATTGAGAAAATCATTACCCATTGGTGGGATTATGGTGCCTACCCCTGAATAAATGACTCTCATTTGATGGTCTATTAACACATGATGAGGGACCGGACCATCTGTAAACAGGGACCGAAGAATTAGATCAGAGTCATCTATTATTGGATAGGATATTCCAAATTCTGTGCCCCATTCTTCACATGATAAGCCATTTCCCCATTGGGATCCTGCTGCAACAACAGTAAGCCCATTGTCCCGATACTGGTTAAATATATTTTCTGTAAATTCAGCTTCGATTTGGCTAACATGACTGGCAGCACTAAAAAGGATGATCCAAACTACCTTATACCCTCCACCATTTACGTTCCCGAAATGATCGTACAAAGCCCATTCGGCATTATTTTCCGGATAACATGTTTCAGTCGACATATTTTCAACCAATCACCCATCTGATATGCAACTCCTGCAAACACAAGATTTACTAAGAGAGCCCCGGTCATTAAACACTTTATCATATTATTTTGAGTCATTAGTCTAATTTTCTTTGAAATCGTATTGTGAATTATAATAGAAAATCAGTGGAAAATCCACATTTAATTTGAAAATGTGACTTATACCACAACTCATTAATAATAACCAATTTAACCTGGTATAATTGTATTGCAGTTTTATATTGATAATCGAATATGAAAAGTGGGAGTAAATCTCAACATCTCTACATTTGTTAATTCAATTTCTGAATTTTCAACTGTGATGTATTTTTTATGACTGATATTTTCCCGGTCAAATAAATTAAAAACAGATAAACCCATTTCCCAATTCATTGAGAATACGTTGAAATGTTTTGTAATACTCACATCTACCCTTTGAACAAAAGGTAATCGAGTCGAATTCATACTGATTGAAGAATCTGGAACGATAGATTCAGGGAAAATATCACTGGACCCTATCATTCCCTGAGATGTAAAAACAGATCCTGAAGAAAAAATACTGGTAAAAGTAAAATCCCAATTATTATGAGACAATGTGAATACAGATTTTAATTCATGCTTTCTGTCATGATTAGCGGGAAATGGATCTCCCTGATTGATAATAGAATCTGGAAAACTGTATTCAGTAGATCCAAAAGTATAACTTATCCATCCTCTGATTGATCCGGTTTTCTTTTGAATTAAAAGTTCAATACCCTTACTTGATCCAGATCCAAAATAGACATTATTTTCATTTTCTCGTTCGCTTTCCACCACATATGCATCGGAAGGAAATTGTAAATATGAAAAATTAGCTAAATTGATAAAATCTCTTTTGAAGATAGTGACCTCTGATGTCAAATCTATGTAATCATAACGGATTCCCAGATTGATCTGATTTGAACTTATGGGGTCTAACAGGTCATTTGATAAAAGCCAAACGAATTTTTTTCCGCCAATCATAAAATCATTACTGAACCGATGGAGAAATTGAGTATGTTTATCCAAAGAACCTTTCAAAGTAATAAAATCTGTAAATAAATAATTAAATGAAATGCGAGGTTCAAAATATTTTTTATCTAATAAACTAAAATCAGAAACTCGTAATCCATAAACAAACTCAATAACCGGTTTGTACTTCCATCGATCTTGTAAATAAACTGAATTTAAAACTGCGTTGTATAATTTCATTTTACTTGGATTATCACTAATTTGAAATTCGTAATGGGTTTTAAAACGTTTTTGGGAATATCCAAATTCTATATCGTGAGACGCATTGAGTGTCCATTCATTATCAAATCGGACATTAAGATCGCTTAATTTGTTATCATCAGAAATTTTAATTGTATCTGTTGATGATTGCGATTGTCCTAAATAGAATCCCTGGTGAAATGCTTTACTGCTATATTTGGAATTGCTGAAAAGAAAATGGGAGTATACATTATTATTCCAGATCCTGGCCCATTTCAAACTACCGCTCTCATTCTTCCAGATTGCAGCATCCTGTACAGCATCTAAATATGCAATGGTGTTATTTGTAGGAAAATCATATTTTCTGTTAATTTCATCTTCCCCAGAAAAATAGCTGAATGATATAACATTTTGATCATTTGGCATATAGGTCACTTTACCATTAAAATCAAAAAAAGATAATCTGGGTGAATAATCGGTAGATTCGGTAGAAATAGACAGACTATTTTGACCCTCTCCATCAGTTAAAAAATTATAAATGTGGTCAAATAGAAAAGTCCTGTAATAATGAGAATAGGAACCGCGATAGGTCAGGAACAGGCTACCCTGTTCAAACAGGGGCTCCTCATAGGTTAATCCTGCTGTAATGAGATTACTATAAATACTTATTTTCCTTTTTTTCGTATTGCCCTGTTTTCCAGTTAATTCAATAACACTGGAGCTACGCCCTCCATATTTTGCTGGAATCCCGCCTTTATAAATCTGAATATCCTTGATTGCCTCAGAATTGATTGCACTGAAAAATCCATAAAAATGATCTGTTTGATATACAGACATTCCATCTAAAAGTATCAAATTTTGGTCTGGGGTTCCCCCTCGAACATAGAGTCCTGCTGACCCAATATTTCCAATTTGAATTCCCGGTAACAATTTCAAGGAACGAAATATATCTGTTTCCCCCAACTTTGGAAGGGACGCAATATGGCGTGGTGAAAATGAAATCTGATCTGTTTGTAATGGCTGACTGAAAAATTCAATATCATTCCCTGTTACAGTTATCCCTTCCGCTCGAATCACCTTGGGAGAAAATTCAATGACCCGCAACGTATCACCTGAATCTGAAAAGGAAAAAGGTATTTGAACCGTTTCATATCCAATATAGGATACATTCAAGGAACAAGAATCCAGATTTGAAGCGATATAGAAATAACCATCACTATTGGTAATATCTCCTTGGTGTGTATTCTGAATATGGACATTCGCATAAGGAATGGGCTCTCCAGTCATACTATCTCTCACAATTCCCCTAATGACAAATTCATTTATTATCTTCGGATGTAACGTTGAAATAACAATGAATTGTTTTCCTTTGTTCTTCCACTGAAGATTATGATTTAATAAAAGAATATCTAATGCATCCTCTGGAGTGCAGTCAACACATCGTGCTGAAGTTTGTTTTCCTTTCAGATGGCGATCCTGGTACACAACAGCAACCCTGTGCGACTCAATAAGAGAATCCAGGGCAGTTTTTAAAGGTATGTTTTTATATTCAAAACCAATGGGAAGACCCATGGGTTCTGAATTGGCGGGGTTATATAGAAATAGAGAAAGTAATATTCCGGTAATTAAATAGAGATCAATAGAATGTATATCGTTCTTTTTCAAACTTGTAAGGACGTTC
>CAZOUJ010000114.1:3286-5540 GCA_964582955.1 uncultured bacterium | reverse complement strand
TACAGAGTATTCATCTACGAAAGAGCTTCCGCTGCTTAACGGCCACTTAGGCCAGCCTGAGAACGCTCTGTTGGTTGACCTGCACACACGTGATTTTCAGCACTATAATGTGTACCGGGATGGTATGGAGATTGGTACGGCTCTGGATGAGGAGTATAATGACCTCCAGGTTCCTGATGGTGTTTATGAGTATTATGTAACCGCTCAATATGACGGTGGTGAATCTGAACCATCAAACTCGGTCACTGTTACCGTAGATTTTGTTCCAAATTTCGAGATTGTTGAAATGTATATATTGTTGGATGATTACCCTGGTGAAACAACCTGGGACCTGCGTGATGATTCTGGAAGCATATTATATTCCGGTGGACCCTATAATCAGCCAGGGGGTGAGGTGAATGAGAGTTGGTCACTGTCTCTAGGTGATTATGTGTGGACCATTTATGATGCATATGGTGACGGTATATGTTGTGAGTACGGAGAAGGAATGTACGAACTTTCTATGTTAGGTGAGGTCTTTGCGTCCGGTGGTGATTTTGAATTATATGATGTGGTTCCATTCAATGTACCTGGTGGTGTGACGAACCATGCACCAGTGTTAGCAGAGATTGATAATCAGATTACGGATGAAGACACACCACTTGTGATTACACTTTCTGCCAGTGATGTGGATGGTGATACTTTAATCTATTCTGCAGTGAGTGGTGATACTTCTGAAGTGATTGTTTCTATTTTGGATGACCAATTAACCTTGACTCCTGTTTTAGACTGGTATGGCATGGTTGGTATTACGGTGACAGTCAGTGATGGACAATTAGAAGATTCGCAAGTTTTTGCATTGAATGTTACATCGGTAAATGATGCACCGGTGTTAGCAGAGATTGGTAATCAGGAGACGAACGAGGATGAACCATTAACGATAATGATTTCTGCCACTGATGTTGATACAGATGAACCTGAGCTCAATTTTGATTTTTCCAGTGATACGACATCAATTATTATTTCTGTTGATGGTGACCAACAAGGTGCTGAATACATGTTAACCATGACACCTGCTGCGAACTGGAATGGCACAGCCAATATTACGGTGACAGTCAGTGATGGAGAATTGGAAGATTTGGAAGTTTTTGTACTGACTGTTATACTGGTAAATGATGCTCCTGTTGCTGATGCAGGTTCTGATCAGGTCATAACTATCTTTCCAAATGAAGACCAAGCTGTTGTTACACTGGATGGTTCTGGATCTTACGATATTGATAATGAAATTGTATCATTTTTCTGGTTTGAGGAAGGGGAAATGATTGCTCCTGGTGTGACACCTATTGTTTATCTGGGGATTGGTATACATGAAATCACCCTGACAGTGACAGATGAGAGCGGTGATTTCTCTAGCGATACTGTGATTATTACTGTTGAGGTATTAGAATCTTACTGGATACCTCCGACACCCACGGCTCAGTATCATTTACTCATGGTGGGTGATGTATCTGTGGTCCAGGACTCTCTGGATCCAGGTATGGATGAGATTGGTATCTTTGATGGGGACCTTCTCGTTGGGGCTTCATTTTATTCAGGAGAGTCGGGACAACAGATTCTTGCCTGGGCAGATGATGAGACCACGGAGGAGTTGGATGGTTTTACAGAGGGAAATACCATAATATTTAAACTGTATGATTTCAGTGTGGACACTGTCCTGGAGCCGGTCAGTGCTGAGTATATTGATTTCCCGAACTGGGCCACTGACGGATTATTTGGTGCCGGTCATGTGTCCGGTGTGAATTTATCTTTTAATCGTGCCCCTTATTTTGCGAGCGATCCGGTGACAATAGCTCAGGAAAATGTATCCTATGTGTATACTCCGGTCGTAATAGATGAAGATGTTGTGAACTATGGGGACCAGGTGACAATCACAGCGGATGAGATACCATTATGGCTTTCCTTTGATGGAACATCCTTGAGCGGTACTCCGACAAGTATTGATCTTGGTTTTCATGATGTCACCCTTACCGCAACTGACCTTGTCGGTGAAACGGACACACAATCATTTCAGGTCGAAGTACTTTTTGACAATGTAGTGCCAAGCGGATGGAGCTGGAAAGGGTTTCCCGTTATTCCTGAGGCAGAAATGACTGCTGAAGAGTTCTTTGGACCGGTTCTGGATGATGTGATCATTGTGAAAAGTCGGGAAGATGGTTCAATGGTTAGTATAGATGGTACATGGGTTGGTGGAGATTTTATAATTGACAGTTTGGAT
>CAZOUJ010000114.1:0-3276 GCA_964582955.1 uncultured bacterium | reverse complement strand
CCTACGGCCCATAGTTTAACTAGATTTTATAATTAACAATATGGATGGATATATCATCAAGATGTCGGTAAATGCATCCTTCAGTCATCCCAATCAAGCTAGAATTGATCCTTCTGACATGCTTCAGATGAATACAAGCTGGAACTGGGTTAATTATTATGGTTTGGGAGCTCCAGATGCGGAGCTTGCGTTTGGTGATATCTTGGATAATTTGGTTGTCGCAGAGTCCCGTGATGGCGCTCTATTGGATACTCCCTGGGGACTTATAAATGGTATTGGTAATATGGCATTCACTGAAGGATATTTAGTGAAATTATTAAACGACGATGCTCTCTCCTGGCCAAGCGGTTCAGCACGTTCTGTTGCCTCAGCAATGGATGTCTCACCCACTCAGGAACCAAATCATTTTGTTCCCGCTAAGACAGTCTCATATCACCTGATAAATGTTCACTGGGCAGACCCCGATGGAATGGACTATGGCGATGAGGTAGCCGTTTTTAGTGAAAATATGTGTGTGGGTTCAGTAGTTTATAATGGAAATTCCGTTCAGCAGATACTTGCCTGGGAGGCGATTAATTCTCAGTCGAATGATGGTTTTCACTCCGGAGAGTCGATACAATTTTTCCACTGGAACGGAACCGAAGAAAAAGAATTGAACAGCGAAATCGACTATGTTGATTTCGATGGATGGAGCAGTAGTGGAACATTCCAGTCCGGTGGTATGTCTGGAGTGAATGTAACCATGACAACGTTAGCATCATCAGATGATCCTCTTTTACCTGAAAAAATTCAACTGATCGGGAACTTCCCGAATCCGTTTAATCCTTATACAACTATCAAGTATGAATTAACCCATGATGCAGACGTGTCTCTTGTGGTCTATAATTCATTGGGTGAAGTGGTACAGATATTAGTGAAACATAATCAAATTTCCGGTAGGCATGATGTTGTGTGGAATGGGGAATCCATAATGAATAGTATTGTTCCATCAGGAATTTATATTTATCAGCTTACGGTTGATGGTGTCATTTCAGGGACAAGGAAAATGGTGCTGGTGAAGTAAAAAATAGTATTAATTAATCTAAAATTAGGTTGGAGAGGTGTCGGAAGATGCTTCTCCAATCTGTTTTTTGAAACAATAGGGTGGTTTCAGTGATTTTAAGAAAAAAAGTAAAAATAATTGGGAATAATGTGACGATAATCACCAATTTATCGTCTAATATTGTTTATCTTTAACCGAGACTAAAGTATTAAAAGGAATGAGATCAACTTAAGATAACAAAATTGGTTACAGGGGACTAAAGACTAATGAGACAAATTCAGGTAATGAGAGTGCTGATTACACTGTTTATATGTGTGTCTCAGGGTATAGCTACCGAATATTTCCAATTTACGGAAACGGGTCAATATGAACTTATTAATCTGGGGGAGGTATCTTTATCTGGCAATCAATTGGAGAATGGGAATGAGATTGGTGTGTTTGATGGGGATCTTTGTGTTGGCGCGGTAATTTATAATGGGCAACTGGGTCAGCAGCTTCAGGCTTGGGCAGATGATCCCTCCACATCTGAGCTCGATGGATTTATTGAGGGGAATCCTATCTCCTTTCAAATATATCTTACCAGTAGTGATACTGTTTATCAAAATATAAGTACAGAGTTTATTAGCTATCCCGGTTGGGACACCAGCGGTCTGTTCCATGTCGAGGAAGTGTGTGGGGTCAATCTGTCCTATGATTTACCCTCTCAGAATGTTTCACTTTCGTCCAACTGGAATTTAATGTCCCTGAATGTGATTCCCTTTGAGGCTGACAGTGTTCTGGAAATTTTAACACCTGTCCACGGTGAATTAATTTATGTCTTTGATGAACAGTTCAATTTAATCCGGTGGGATGGTGAGAACTGGTCAGATGGTATCGGGCAATGGTTGCCGACAGAGGGATATTATGTAAAATTACAGAATGGTCAAGATTTTTCTGTTGAGGGAATTGGTACAATACAAATGCCTTTTCCCATTCCTCTGAATGCAGGGTGGAACATCATTTCCTTTCCCACTCAGGATCCTGCAGGTCAGAATGTTGATGAAGTATTCAGTGAAGTTATGGGTTCGGTGGAGATGATATTTAACTGGAACGGAAGTTTGTACCTTCCCGGTGGTGATCCATTTGTGATGTATCCGGGAAAAGCCTATCTCGTTAAGGTCACTCAGGATGAAATATTGATCATTGATGAGACCCGTGATAGTGGAGCATTATTTGCAGAAGGCTCTGGGAACATTGAGAATGTGTTCCGTACCGGGCATTTTAGTCCGGTCTGGGAGGGGACACCCTTCACACCAATGGCTTTTGTATTAAATGAAGCAACCTGGAACTATCTGGATCTTGAGGAAGGTGATGAGGTGGGCATATTTGACGGAAATATGTGTGTGGGTGCCTATACCGTTCCTGAGGGTGGTTTTTCCCCTGGCGCACAAATTCCGACCTCCAAGGATGATGGAAGCGGAAATGGATTTACTGAAGGACATATTATAAAATTCAGAGTTTGGAAAGAGAAACAAACAACCGAAATTGATGCAGATATATTGTCCATTACAGATGTGGTAACGGGCAACCCTGTGTCCCCTGTATTTTCTGCTTTGTCCGGTGTGAATGTCGATATTGCTGTACAACCACCTTCAACTCCTGGAAGCTTCAATGCCGGTGGCGGAAATGGACAGGTATCTCTATCATGGTCCACTCCTTCACAAGGAAATTATTATATATATGAAAACGGAATTCCATTTCCAGCGACTTATTATCGTCTTTTTCGTGACGGATCTTTTTTAATTGAAAATTATCAATCCAATGGGTACACTGACTCCGGATTGAACCACAACACTGCCTATGATTATGATGTTCAGGCTTACACCGTGGTTGGTGAATCAGGACTAAACAATGATGATGCTCTAACCCTGCCCGGAATACCTAGTTTTTCCTCAAACTTGCCGAACTTTAATGAAGAGAGCTTACAATGGGTTGATGCGGACATTACCGGTGATGATGGTGTTATCACCTACACAATGGAGCGTCAATGGTTCGTTGGAGGATTTGAGTATAGTGAGATATTGATCAGCAATTATGATCTATATACTTTTACAGATATTGATTTATTGAATTCAAGTGAATTTTTCTACCGTATCAAGGCACACAATGCCACCGGGTTCTCCAGTTGGTCTGGATACTCCCCTGTAACCACCCTTTCTCCGCCTTCTGGAGTTCCCGATGCGGTAGTAATTGTG
>CAZOUJ010000113.1:4240-5582 GCA_964582955.1 uncultured bacterium | reverse complement strand
TTGGTCACCGTTCAGCCCCAGCTCACTGGTCAACTCTTTTGCAAGGGCCTCTGTGTCCAGTGATGTGGAGGGTCTATCATGGTCTCTATTGAACATTCCCTCACATCCGATCAAAAACAATATCGAAAGTGGGAGAATGGTTTTAATTGCTCGTTTCATGGTTATTCCTTTCATAAGTTTATTGCTATATAAGATACTTTCAATATAAAAAGGTTAAAAGATAAATTCTAAAAAGGTTTTTGAAATATTAATAATACCTTAATTTGATTTAAAACACAGAAAACAATCCATAATTTCTTTAATGTATATTTCGAAGAGGAATTAATGAAAATCTTGAACATTGTCTTAGTTATAGTCCTATGGAATATCATTTCCTGTAGTAAGGATCCGTTTAACCGTTACGGAACTGATATATCGCCAGTTGTCACTCATTCGTACAGTGACCTGATTGAAAAAGTAAAATTTGGTGAATCAGAAAATATGACTATCTCAGGAAAGATCACTGAAACCTGTCCAAAAAAAGGATGCTGGATGCAGGTCAAGGTCTCAGACACAGATACTCTGATGGTCAGGTTCAAGGACTATGGTTTCTTTGTTCCCAAGTCCGGTGTGAACCAGAAAAATACAGTAATAAACGGTACCGCATTTATTGACACGGTCTCAGTTCAGATGCTCAGGCACTACGCTGAGGATGCCGGGAAGCCACAGGAAACCATCGAAAAGATATCTGAACCTGAGACCGTGGTTCATTTCATGGCAGAGGGTGTCCTTATTGAAAAATAGCCTACCGCTTGTACTGGTACTCTGCCTATCACTTTTTCTCTCCTGTAGAAAAAATAAAAACCAGGATTTTCCTAATGAGATGAGCGAAATGGCAATTGCTATGAGGGAGATGGTAACACAACTGGAACAGGCAAGGTCAGACCTTAAATCAGGTAAAACTGCTCAACTAAACTTTAAGCCTTTTCACCAGTATGAGCTGACCGATGAAAGTTTTAATAAACCAGGGCTTGAAGGAATGAGTCAATTCTTGTTAACACAATCAAAAAAATTTGACACAAAGCCCACTGTTGAATCATATAATTTTGTTATTAACGCCTGCCAGTCCTGTCACGTATATTTGTGTCCTGGACCTCTGGAACTGATAAATACGTTAAACTACTGAGAACCGTTTAAGGATTTAATTTTGTCTGCATCTATGGGTTTTGATAGCTCCATATAAAAAGCTAAAAACCACATTACAAATATCCCGTAGACCAAAATAAGTAGCTGCCACACCCAAAGAGAAGGCAATCCAAAAGGGGCCCAGGTCATTGGATTATTTGGATCTGAAAATACAGTA
>CAZOUJ010000113.1:0-4230 GCA_964582955.1 uncultured bacterium | reverse complement strand
CAAAAGGTCCAAAACCGATGATAAACCAAATGAGTGTTATAAACCATGCAAGGGGAATCAATCTTTTTTTGTCTTTTGACAAACCAGAAACAGATTGAATAAAATTATGACGGGTCCTTTTTTTATCAATTTCGTCTTTTGTATCTGGAAATAATATTGACCCAACACAAACAGCTACCAAATTTATAAATATTCCCCACCCAGCACTGTGAATTGTTAAGGGATAAGCACCCCATGGAAGAGAAAACCAGGCTGATGTTTTATCGGTCAGTGTAACTGCAATCAGTCCTGCAATCAGTCCTGCAACAACACCCCTTGTGGAAAGCTTAGGAAAATAGCACAAACCCATAAGAGCAGGATACATCTGGAAACCATATGCCACCGCCAGGCCTCCGAGCATAACGATGGCCTGTGTGGATTTTGCTGCAACGATCAGTGCGGCCCCAGCAACAATGACCACAAAAACTCTTCCGAATAACTTTTGTGTCTTGTCTGAGGCATCCTTTGAAAAATAATGTTTGTACACATCCCTGGTTACCATTCCGCTGAATGTGGACATGTAGGCGGCACCGGTGCTCTGCATGGCTGCCAGCGCGCAGACCGCCAATAAACCAACCAACCAGGGAGCTGATGAAGACATCAGGTTTATTAACTGGGGAACTAAATTCTTGTCTGTTGTTCCCTGCAACACTCCATTGGTTTCAAGAATATGACCGCCCAATCCCTGAAAAATGGTAAAGGTAAATAGAATTATCCCTATTATAACTGATGAGGCCACCACCTGCTGCCAGCGAAAGGCCTTGCTGGTTTTGTTAGAAAATGACCACATGGAAAATGCCGGGGAGGACTGTATTCCCATCAAGGCAAACATGTATGTCATACACATGACCCCTGTCCAGGGACCTCCCACTGACTTTGAACCGCTGGAGACCGTCTGGAGCGCACCCGGTATGGCAACCTTTGATGAAAATCCTTTGGGAGTGATACCATTTCCTGAGGCAATATCCTGAGAAACAATTTTTGATAGTCCAGTCTTGAAACCGTCCCAGCCTCCTGAAAAATGAATGGTGATACACCCAAGAATCACAATTCCCAGTGCTAATAGGACACACTGAACACAGTCTACATATGCCACAGACCTAAGCCCCCCACTGGCAACATAGATCACAACAATTGCTGACAGTGCAAACATCCCCAATTCAATGGAAATCAATCCATCAGTAAGGACATTAAATAAATCACCGGATGCCCGAAGCTGGACACCTAAATAGGGAACACTGAACAAGAATGCCACCAGCACTGTGAGGAGACGAATTGTATCTCCTCCATAGTAATCGCTGTACATTTCTCCGGGTGTGATGTATCTGTATGCTTTCCCCAAAACCCATTGTCGTCTTAAAAACAGTACACCCGTAAATGGAATGGTTAACGCATAGAAAGAGGCAAACGCATAGGGAAGACCGTCCGTAAATATCTTACCCGGATGTCCAATAAATGTCCAGCCGCTGAAACTGGTTGCGGTCGCAGCTAGCACAAATACCCAAATTCCAATGTTCCTGCCAGCTATAAAATAGTCTGCGGAGGTTTTTGATGACTTTGCCCCCTTAAACCCCCAGTAAAGGCAGTAGATCCAATAAAGGGCAACAAAACTGAAAAGCCAGAATAGTTTTGGGTTCATTTTATATTAATCTGAACAATCATTATTTCAGGAGCACCATTTTCTTGGTCTGTACAAACTCACCTGCCTGTATCTGGTAGAGATAGACTCCTGCACTTACAGGTTTTCCCATGATATCAGTCGCATCCCACTGGACTGACTTGAACCCTGCCTGTTGAATGGTGTTTACCAACTGGGTAATCTCCCTGCTGAGCATGTCATAAACAGTAAGCTTCTATTACAAATCTGTTTTTTGACAAATAAAATTATTTAAAACCATAACATTTGAATTAAAATTAAATATTTGTTTAAATTTTTGTGCAATACTACAATAATTCACTATCAATAGTATTGTATACAATATTCTTTCATGAAAAATTAAATAGGAGTATAGAAATGAAAAAGGGTTTTAAAATTATTCCTCTAATAATATTTTTAATTTTCTGCTTCGATATTTATGGACAGACTAGAAGTTCTAACAATACAAAATCAAGAAATGAATATTTTGACATTTCTAAGATAATTGACTGTCTAAATACTACAAAGCTGGGAACTGCAGATTATTCCATATTTAAAAAAGCAAAAATAGGTAAAAAGCTTTCTTCGTTTGAAAAATATCGTTTAAAGGATCTTTATGCTGAATTTTGCGAAAGTGAATTAGATTTAACTCAGGACCAAGCAGAAACAGAATCCTCGCAATTTCGAGACAAAAAGAAAAAAACTAGGCCTTATGGAAAAAAAGAGTTGGAGAAATATAGCCAAACAAAAAGGAAATCAAAAAAATCCTACAATAAAAACAGACGCCCTCCTTCAAAAGCTGAAAGAGTTTTTAACATGGGAGATAATATTTCGTCAACAGATTTTATCGGAAATTGGGAAATCAAACAAGCATGCGTATTTGAGTCAGGTTTTGAAGGTGATGGTGAATGTGCATCTGGTGAAGAAATTGAAGACTATGTGGACAACATCAATTTTATTGTTTACAACGACGGCACCGGATATTTAGCTGTAGGCAGAGAGGTTGAATCTTTGACATGGGAGGAAGGTGAAAATGGTTTCTTAGTAGATATTGGTGATGATGATTTCGGTGATTTTAATCTGTCTCAAGATGGGAAATTAACTATTGCAGATGATTTCGGCTTTGGTTGCTATGATGGATACGATAATGAATTAGAAGATATTTCCAGTGAGTCTGAATGTTCTGAAGCAAGAGGTACTTGGGAAAATGCTGCTTCAATGATTTATGTTTTTAACCGAGTTGAAAATAATGAAGTATCAGATGGTAGCGACTCTCGGCTTCAATCGAATCGAAGTTGGTGGAAAAAGTTAAAACGGAAAGCTAAAAAAGCAGCACGAACCGCCGCAAAAGAAGCCCAAAAGCAGGCAGAAGCCGCAGCCTCCGCAGCTGCAGCTGCGGCAAAGGAAACTGCAAGGTTGGCACAAATAGCATATGATGAATTAGAAAAACAGGCTGAAGCTTTTGCCAAGCAGTTAGGAATTGATAAAAGTAATGAATTACAAACAGCCGTAAATCTTGTAGTGGATGCGATAGATTGTATGTATATGTCAGACAATTTTTTAGAATTAGTTGCATCAATGGAAAAAGGCTCTGCACCAGATCCATGGGTTTTGACTGGTGTACTTGAAGATTGCGAAATAGTAGCTGAAATAGTAGAAATAATCAATGAAGCCGGAATGAAATCTATATTTTTTGGGGCAAGTGCCAATTCACTGGATCCGACTGATGACAACAGACCTCATGGTTATGGAGCTACAATTGCGGTATCTGTAAAAGATTTATTAATTATTTGGAGGGATTTAGCAGATAATAAATCCCCATCAATTGTCCCAGAGATTGCCTTACAATATTCAAATTCACGAACATACACAACCGATATAATTGGAGGTGGCCTTATCATCGGATGGAACACGGATGAACCTCATGATACTTATGGTGAATTTTGGGAGGTCGGTTTGAGTATAACTGCCCTTGGGGGAGAAGTTGCATCTTCTTCTACTCTTACACCACCAGAATTTAATATAACAAAAATGGAATTTGGTGGGTTAAGATATTTAGGACAGGCTTTTTCTGGAGGTGGTAACTCCAAGGCTTTATGGATATCACCCAGTTTTTCCATGGGAAAATGTTGTGTTCTAAATTTGAATAACTTTAACTATCGATGTAAATAAACTTAAAAAAATAAAAAAGAAAACAGCCCTTCCATCCCCTGAGGGGCTATTTTCATTAATTTGACTAGCCCCAAATGTTTGTACCAGTATTAAAGTTAGTATTATGTGTTAACATTCTATTGCTTCAATCTACCCCATCCCCACTTTTTTATAAAGAGGTGCTACTTCAACAACACCATTTTCCTGGTCTGCATAAACTCTCCTGCCTGTATCTGGTAGAGATATACTCCAGCACTCACAGGTCTGCCCATAGAGTCTGTCCCATCCCACTGGACTGACTTAAAGCCTGCTTCTTGGGTGGTGTTCACAAGTTGAGTTATTTCTTTACCAAGCATATCATAAATAGTTAGAGTGACCAAGGCATCTGAAGGCAAGTCATACCT
>CAZOUJ010000112.1:1920-5584 GCA_964582955.1 uncultured bacterium | reverse complement strand
AGGCACATACGATGCCTCATCCAACTACATATAATTTTGGGATAAATGTGAGGTTTTAGAATGATAAAAAAAACACTAATATTATTGCAGGTTTTAATTTTATCCACCGGGTGTGAGTCCTTTGTCGAAAACACAAGCCCGACCATTACATCGGTAAACGACGAAGATATTAATGACCCTTCCAACATACCATTTCTTATTAATGGAGTATTAAATCAATATTCACATGCTCATGGTTATATCGGTCTTTGGGTAGATGGACTGTCCGATGAATTGGTGTTTGATGGAAAGGTTCAGGGTGCCACAAGTAACCGCGGTGAGAAAATTGACAATGGAATATTTGAGCCTACGATGGGAACGACTGTTAACCCTTATGAGGCCATAGCCGGTGCGTGGAGATTAGCACATATATTAAAGGAAAAACTTGATGACATGGATGGTGAAGAAGATGTCGAGATGGAAGGATACTATACTGCATATCTGTATCAGGGGCTTCCCTGCTTTCTGCTTGGAAGTTATTATGGGAAAGGTCCCAATTATCCTGATGATGGCGGTGCGACATTGGATGGTAGCCCTTTCATATCTTCCGCTGACCTTTATGATATGGCATTAGATTATTTTAATTCAGCACTAAACTATGCAGATGATTATCAGGCAAGGGTGGTACACTCTCTGATTGCCCGTGTTTTGTTATATGGTGGCAACTTTGCTGATGCAGCAGTTCACGCTTCCCAGGGACTGCAAAACGGTGACCCACCGTTTGAGGCTCTCTGTGGTGAAGAGGTTGGTTGGGTCAATATGTATTGGAGTAGTGCGGGTAACTCTAGAACAAGTTGGACACTTGGCTCCAGGATTAAGCTTTTATAGGGTGAAGATTATGAAGAAGATAACGGCAAAGGTGTCTGGGATAGCACAGAAACATTTCTTGATTGTGCGCTCCCTGGTGCGGATGCAGGTGCAGGAGATGGAGTGTATAGTGGGCCCACTGAACCGGAAGAGAGTGTCCGATTGGAAATGGCTGTTGCTTCTATGTCCCCAGGTACAGATTATGTACGATATAAACAGATAAAGTACCCTGATTCTGATTCTCCCATCTCAATCATAGACTGGCAGGAGAACCACCTTATGCTGGCAGAGCTTGATCTAAGAGGTGAGGCTACGGGTGGGAGCGCTCTTGGTGCTGTCAATGAGGTGAGAGCTTCTCACGGACTTTTTTCTCTTGATGATGTTGATTACAGTGTACTTCTTCATGAGCGTGACAAGGAGCTCTTTTGCAGAGGTCAGAGACTTATAGACCAGCGCCGTTTCCCTGATGAGCTTCCCTGGCACACAGGCGAGTGGCACTATATGGTGATACCCTATGAGGAGGAGTATGCAAACCCCAATTATCCGTGATAGTTATTAGTACAATAAATAATTTTTGATGCAGTTTCCATTTAATGCAATATTATGGTTACTTTGTGGCAGGTTTTTTTATTAAATCCACAATAATAGGTTCATACTATGGTAAAAAATAATTTTCCCAAAGGAACAGAGGTTGACCTGAAGATTCCCATGTTACCAGACATGGAACTAGCAGCTGCCAAGACGGCAGAAGCCATGGCAGAGTATGCCCATTTTTCTGAGGATGAGATAGAAGAGATCAAAATGGCCCTTATAGAAGCCTGCATTAATGCGTTTGAGCATAGTGACAGCATGGACCGGAACGTGTATATTACTTTTCACGTAGAAAAGGAAAAAATGGTGGTACAGATAAGGGATAAGGGTAAAGGATTTGATAAAAAAGGTGTTGAAACACCTGATATTGCGAAAAAGATCCATGCAGAATATAAACGGGGCTGGGGAATGCAGCTTATTGAATCACTTATGGATGAGGTCGATGTTCAGAGCGGTGAGGACGGAACAATTGTCTCACTAACAAAATTTATATAATAGCATAGGGAGATTTTTATAGTGGCTGAACAATTTACAATGGATGTATCGGTTGATGGTCAAACTGTTATTCTTCGCACTAATGGTTACTTGAACAATGTTGCCGGAGAAAGCATAGCTGAAGAGTGCTATAAGCAAATTGATGATGGAAAGGTAAATTTCCTTTTGGACCTTACCCATACTAAAATGGTAAACAGTATTGGTGTCTCTATTTTGATAGAGATTATAGAAAAATTACAGGATGTAGATGGGAAATTGGGTTATTGCAATCTTGCGCCCATCGTAGAAAAAACATTCAATATAATGGGAATTACCCAATACTCCCAAGTCTTTGCCTCAGAAGAGGAAGGATTATCTGATCTAAATTCATAAAAGATTTATCTTTTATATTTAAAATATATTATTTAGCTTTTTCTTTTTACAGTCTAAGTTGAAAAAGAATGAGCAATCCTATCACACCTGAGGTTTTCGAGAAAGAACGGGTAGATTATTACCTTGACGGTCTGGTTGACCTGGGTGATATCCTCACCTCCGAGGATAAATTACAAAAAATAAGTTCCTCCATCCTGCACTTGATCCTGGGCACTCTTATGTTCTCTAAGGGTGGAATCCTTCTATATGATAAAAAGAAAAATGTGCTAACAGCCTTTTCCCAGAGGGGGCTTGATATCAAAGAGGGGGAGGAAATATCCCTTTCCAAGGTTGATATTGAAAAATTGACGGAGAAATCCATTTTCCAGATGGATTCCGATCAAACTAAGGATGAGATAGATGGACTGAATCAGGATATCATTTCAAAATTGAATCCTAAAATCATTGTACCTCTATCCTATAAGAATGAATTCCTCGGTATCGTGAGTTTGTGTAAAAAATTCATGAACCAGGCAATTAGCGATATGGATCTGCAGATCCTGAGTATCATTTGTCATCATTTTTCTCATGCTGTCCATAATTCAAATCTTATTGTTGCACTGAGCAAAAAGAGCGATGCACTCAATTTGAAGCTCCTTGAACTGGAAACCTTGTTTGATATCAGCCTTGCGGTTAATTCTGTTCTGGATGTAGATGAACTGAACATGGAAATACTCATCCGATCTGTTGGGATTTTAAATGCATCTGCCGGAGCAGTATTTTTTACAGAGAAATTCACCCCGTTTTTGAAATTATCTACAGAGTTTAACCTTGACGAAGAAACGCTTTCAAAAGTGATTATTTCAAAAAACCATGAAGTATTAAAACCGTGTTTTGATAATATGGAAGGAATACTATTAAATCAATTTGAGGATGAAAAATTAAAAAAAGCTTTTGAAAATGAAAACCTTATGATCGCACCCATAAAGAGCAAAACCGAGGTACTGGGTTTGATCTGCATATTGGACAAGGAAACCCGTCAGGGTGTAGCACCATTTGAGCAAACCGACCTTGAGATGCTCACAGCGTTTGCAAGTCAGGCAGGGGTAGCTCTTGAAAATGCCCGACTTTTCACAAGCGTTTTAGAGACAAAAAATTACAACGAGAATATTTTAAGCAGTATTGCCAATGGTGTTATCACCCTGTCCTTGCTGGGTGAGGTTGAATCAATTAACCCCGCTGCCTTGAAAATATTGAAGATGGAAAAAGAAGAAGCTGTGAACAATCCATATCTGATGATTTTTCCCGAAGATGAAAATATCCAGAATATCATCGAAAAAACCCTTGAAAATCAGGAAATAACTCTGGAAATGGATATTCC
>CAZOUJ010000112.1:0-1894 GCA_964582955.1 uncultured bacterium | reverse complement strand
GGAGCGGTAATAACCATAGAAGATATATCGGAAGAACGACGAATTAAAAATACATTTAAACGATATGTGTCAGATAATGTAGTTGAGGAATTGTTAGCAGAAGGGGCTACCCTTGAGCTGGGTGGAGAGAGCAAGAATATTACGATTCTTTTCAGTGATATCAGGGGATTTACTTCTCTATCTGAAAAAATGACTCCGCACGATGTAGTGACAACCCTGAATGAATATTTTTCAGCAATGATGAATATCATATTTAAGTATAACGGTACACTTGATAAAATTGTGGGCGATGAACTCATGGTTGTATATGGAGCACCATTAGAAAAAGAGGATGATCCTGATAGAGCGATTTTGACTGCCATAGATATGATGAAAACCTTGAAAGAATTGAACACAAGCAGGAGAAAAAAGAAATTAAAGGAAATTGATATAGGTATTGGTGTAAACACCGGGGAAGTGGTCTCAGGAAATATCGGATCAGAGACTCAGATGGATTACACGGTTATAGGTGACACTGTAAATCTTGGAGCGCGATTATGTTCTGCTGCCAAACCCTATGAAATTATCATATCAGAACACACAGCCCGGGAAACCAGTGATAAATTTAATTTAGAGAAGCTGGAACCGATAATGGTGAAGGGGAAAGAAAAACCTATCAATATTTTTAAAGTAAATTACTGATTACTATTTTATGACTGAAATGTTCAGTGTAGATGTCCAGGAAAAGGAAGGTGGAGTCGTCATCCTCCGAACCCATGGATATTTAAATAATCTTTTGGGAAAGGAAATAATCAGTATCTGTGAAGAAAAAATAGCAGAAGGTAGAACTCACTTTTTAATCGATTTTAAAGATACACAGCTTGTGAACAGTCTGGGTGTTTCCATTTTGTTGGAAGTCATTCAAAAATTACAAATGGTGGAAGGTGAATTGGGGTCATTCAATCTCTCACCAATGGTGAATAAGACCTTTATTATCATGGGCCTGGACCAGTATTCAAATGTATTTACAGATGAGTCTGAAGCTGTAAAAGCCTATTTAAACTAAAAAATTCCTTTTCAATACAACGAGTCAATCAGATAATAACTGTAAATATTTTAAAATATTTTCAATAAATTCATATTGTTTATCAGTCAATCAATTCTTCTAAATTAATCACACGATCAGGACAACATATGTATAAATCAACTCCGATTCTTAAAATTGTTTTTATAGGATTTGCACTGAATCTTATTTTTTTATTCCCATCCTGTGATCAAATATTACAGCCAGAGTTGGCTGAGATTATTGATGCAGACAATGATGGTTATGATGATCGAGATATACTGTTCCTTCAAAAATTGATTGATAATTCGCAAGGATATGGGGATTCACCCTCTCCTACTATGGACCCAATGCATGTTGGGGACCAGGTATGGACAGATGGTAGGCTGAGATCTCTATTTCATAGCGGTGGATTAGGAGGTTTTTGGCTTTACAATGAAATTCCAAGTGAGATAGAGGGTGCTCAATATTTGAATAGAATAAAGTTAACAGAAAATTATCTAACCACTATTCCAGAAGAAATTAAATACTTGGACCGGTTGACGGAAATTAACCTTGAAAAAAATAGATTTGTCGGACTACTGCCTGAAGAGCTATGGGAAAATAAAAACCTTGCCACCCTTGCTATCAACGGTAACAGTTTTTCATCTTTCCCATCATCAGTGTGTGGTGCACTGGATAATATCAATCATTTTTTATTTAACCACAATAATTTTTGTGAAATTCCGGAGTGTATTTCTAACCCAGGTGTTCAATCCTGCGACTGTTTTGATTACCAAAACATACCGCAGGAAAGCATATGTTTGGACCCATCCATTACATGCAATAAATTTTTAGATGAAATAATTTCCA